>QHBR01000414.1:9790-9933 GCA_003244015.1 Hyphomicrobiales bacterium
ACGATTCTGCCGTTCTTTCGTACCGCGCTCCGCGCCGAGGACAAAAACGCCGGAGGCATGTTCGATCCCGTGACGGAGGCGGACCGTGCCGCGGAAGCGGCGATGCGGCGTCTCATCCAGGCGACGTTCCCGCATCACGGCAT
>QHBR01000056.1 GCA_003244015.1 Hyphomicrobiales bacterium
AATATTTTTCGAGGTGCCCTCCTGATAGAGGGCGACGCCGCTCCAGGGGCCCGAGGTCGGCGCGGCGATATCTAAGGTGCCGTTACTGGAATTTCGCTAGGTATATAATTAACTTTTGAATCGTTGGTGCGGTGAATACGATCGTCAACCCGGAACCGCTCGTGGTCTGCAGCTTATAGCCATTGGTATCGAGCTGGCCGTTTTCGATCACCAGAACCGCGTTGCTTGGCGCAGTAAACGTATCGCCGGTCAATTTCTGGTCGCCGCAAACGACGTCGTTTCCGCTGAGACTATAGTTACCGCTCCATTGGTTCGATGCCGGGACGGTATTATTTTTTCCCGTTTCCTTTGGATAGGAGCCGCAAGTGTTCGTGGGAATGTTGGAGGCAAGCCCCTTATCAAGGATCTGCGACCACGGGCACGTTGGAGTTCTGTTGGATGCCGCAGCCGTTGTTCGTCCCATACGCATCGCCAACGGCAGCGTTTAGATTATGGCCGTTGCAGTTGGCTCCGGTGTCTGACATGACATTGCAGCCTGCCAAATCGGCATTCGGTCCGCCGTTGTTGACAATGTCATTTGTGACGTTTCCCAGCGCCAGGATGCAATAGGGGTAGGCTTTGGCGCTCGCGGACACGGAGGACGCGGCCATGGCGGTCATGCCCTTACTGTTGAAAATCACGTTTCCAGTATAGCCGATGACCCGCGACAGGAATAACGGGACGTCGTCCGAGATCGTGACGGTGTAGCAGCTTTTGCCCGCCGGGCAGCCCGTGGCGTTATTAGTAGAGGCGGCCGTGACCTTGATATTGCCGGAGCCATTCGTAAATCCCAATTGGGAGGCAACCGCCTGGGCCTGCGCCGCATAGGTCGTGCTGGCATTGGCTCCGGTTGCCGCTGCAATCGCGGCTGCATCGGCCGCGTTCTGCATGCCGCGCTTGTGCGTGTACCAATAGGAAGTCTCGGCCGCGAGGCCCATCGCTCCGGCCAGGACAGGCATGGCAAGAGCAACAAGCACGACCACGACGCCTCTCCGGTCGCCGGAAAATCTGCGCGGCCATGATAGTAAATAGTGGCAATATTTATGAATGAATGAGCGCATAATCGTTTTTATTCCTTCCGCATGTGCCATATTCGAGCCGCGATTGTTCAATACGTTTGATACACATACTGTTTTAATTCTTCATTTAGATAATACTTTCAATTTGATTGAGTGCTTGAATATTCCCTTTCCCGTTCATTATTGGGCGCACGCCCATCGGCGGTTCCGGAAGGGGGAAGCCGGGCAAGACGAGCTTTTGGCCAATACCCAATCCGCCGGCCGGTTCGTTGCGGTCCTGGTAAATGGAGAGCAAAAGCTCTACTGTCTGGTGCCGGTTTTCGATTCGCGCCGCCTTGTTGGCGCAACCGTCGTTTCCCTTGGGTTCAGGAGCTTGTCATGGCCGACATCAACGCAACCGTTTCCAACATCCTCGAAAAAATCTCCAAGATGCTCGAAAAACCATACAACGCGATGGCGCTGGGCGCCGGTCTGACGTTCCTGCTTCTCCTTCTCTATCACGTCACGAGCTTCGGAGGCGGCTATTTCGGGGCGTTCTTCACGTTCCTCCACGTTGTCTCGGGCATCACGTGGATCGGTCTTCTCTATTATTTCAACCTGGTGCAAATCCCCACCATGCCGAAGATTCCGCCGGAGCTGAAGCCGGGCATTGGCAAATATATCGCGCCCGAGGCGCTATTTTGGTTCCGATGGTCGGCGCTCGCAACCGTGGTGACCGGCCTCATCGTGTTTTCCACCAGCAGCGCGGTCCACAACCTAACCATCATCACCGGAGGTATCCTCGGCCTCGTCATGGCCTTCAATATTTGGTTCGTCATCTGGCCGAACCAGAAGATAGTGCTTGGCCTCGTTCCCGCCGACGACGACGAAAAGACCAAGGCCGGGCGGCTCGCGATGCTGACTTCGCGCGCCAATTTCGCCCTGTCGCTGCCGATGCTTTATTGCATGGTGACGGCGCGGCTTGTCGGGTGATTTTCGATTCTATCCGCAATCGCGGTTGCGTCGCGCTTGTCTCCGGCAAGCGCGACGCGGCCTATTCCACCGTGACGCTTTTTGCGAGATTGCGCGGCTGGTCGGCGTCCTTCCCCATCACGGCGGCGGTATGATAGGCGATCAGTTGGACCGGCACCGCATAGACCATCGCCGAAAACTCCGGTGCGACATCCCCCATGACGATGGCGGCGGCGGCTTCGTTGGTAAAATCGCGGGCGAGACGGGCATCGCCAATCAGGATCAGTCTTCCGCCGCGAGCGGCGACTTCCTGCATGTTCGAGATCGTTTTCTCGAGCACGGAGTCATGTGGAGCGATGACGATCACCGGCATGTCGTGGTCGACGAGCGCGATCGGCCCATGTTTCAGCTCCCCCGCCGCATAGCCTTCGGCATGAATATAGGAAATTTCCTTGAGTTTCAGCGCCCCTTCGAGCGCCAAGGGATAGGACGTGCCGCGGCCGAGATAAAGCACGTCGCGGACCTTGGCGATTTCCCGCGCCAGGATCTCGACGGCGCTGTCGCATTTGAGCGCTTGCGCGATGAGCCCCGGAATCGCCATGAGCTCGGCAACGAGCCGCGCCTCCGCCTTCTCGTCGATGGTGTTGCGTAGCCTGCCAAAAGCCAGCGCGAGGCAGGCGAGCACCGCGAGCTGACAGGTGAAGGCTTTCGTTGAAGCAACGCCGATTTCGGGGCCGGCAAGGGTCGGCGCAACAATGTCGCTCGCGCGCGCCATCGTCGAGGCCGCTTCATTGACCACCGATAGGATCTTCTGTCCCTTCGCCTTGGCGGCACGAAGACACGCCAAGGTATCGGCCGTCTCCCCCGACTGCGAGACAAGGATGGTCAATCCTCCTGGCTCTAGCGGCGGGTCGCGATAGCGAAACTCGGAGGCGATCTCGACATCGACGGGAAGCCGCGCAAACCGCTCGAACCAATATTTGGCGGTGAGCCCCGCGAAATAGGCGGTGCCGCAACCGCAAATCGTCAGGCGCTGGAGCGCAACGATATCGACGGGCGGCGCGAACGGCAGCGCCGCGCGGCCGGCCGGCAAATCGAGATAATGCCCAAGCGCGCGAGCTACGACCTCCGGTTGTTCGTGGATTTCCTTCGCCATGAAATGGCGATAATTGCCCTTCCCAATCAGCGACGCCGAGGCTGCCGACTTGACCTTTCGCCTATCCGTCAAAGTGCCTCCAGCATCGTAAAACCGCGCCGACACTCGCGTCAGCACGACTGAGTCGCCATCCTCCAGATAGGCGATCGTGCCCGTGAAAGGGGCCAGGGCAAGCGCATCGGAGCCAAGAAACATTTCGCCCGCGTGTTCGCCTTCGCCAAATCCTACCGCAAGCGGCGCGCCGCTGCTGGCGCCGATCAAAAGATCCTCCTCGCCCTCGAAGATCAGGGCAAGCGCGAAAGCACCCTTGAGGCGCGGCAGGCTCGAAGCCACGGCCTCGACCGGCGCCAAGCCGCCGCGCATGGTTTCGCTCACGAGATGGGCGATGACCTCGGAATCGGTCTCGGTCGAAAATTCATGGCCCTTGGCTTGCAGTTCGCCGCGCAACTCCCGGAAATTCTCGATAATGCCATTATGCACGACGCCGACATTCGCGCTGACATGCGGATGCGCGTTATTGTCGCTCGGCCTTCCATGCGTTGCCCAGCGGGTGTGGCCGACGCCGGTCTTACCCGAAAGGGGTTCGGCGGCGAGACGAAGCTCCAGATTCTTGAGCTTGCCGCTCGCTCGCCTGCGGGTGAGCCGACCCGCTTCCAAAGTCGCGATCCCGGCGGAATCATAGCCGCGATATTCGAGGCGCTTCAGCGCATCGAGAATGGCGCCGGCGACCGGACCCCGGCCTAGCATCGCTACGATTCCGCACATTAAAACCATCTTTCGTGTTGCGGTTGGATTGAGGGTTCGCCGTCATCGGCTCATCCATGAAGGACCGCGCTCATTTCCGGTTCCTTTCCCGAAGCGCCCTGGCCCAGCCGGGCTTTTCGATTTGGCGCGCGCGGGCCAGCGCCAGCGCATCTTGTGCGACGTCTTGGGTGATCACGGACCCCGATCCGACATAGGCGCCATCGCCGATCTTGACCGGCGCCACCAAGGCGCTATTCGAGCCGATGAACGCATGGGCGCCGACCTCCGTGCGATATTTGGAAAAGCCGTCGTAATTGCACGTAACCGTTCCCGCGCCGACATTCGTCCTGGCGCCGATTCTCGCATCTCCAATGTAGCTCAAATGGTTGATCTTGGCGCCGGCGTCGACATCCGAGGTCTTCACCTCGACGAAATTCCCGATATGCACATCCTGCGCGAGCCTGGTGCCGGGGCGCAGCCTAGCGAACGGACCGACCGACACATTCTGGCCGGTCGTCGCGCCCTCCAAATAGGAAAACGAGCGGATGCGGCTGCCGTCGCCAACGCTCACACCCGGACCGAAGACCACATGCGGCTCGACGACAACGTCGCGGCCAAGCCGCGTGTCAAAGGCTAGGGTCACGCTCGAAGGATCGATCAAGGTCACGCCGTCCCGCATCGCTTTCGCGCGAAGCCGCGCTTGCAAAATCGATTCGGCGGCGGCGAGCTGCGCCCTGTCGTTGACGCCCAACACCTCGTCCTCGGCGGCGATCGCGGCGGAAATGGCTAAGCCGCGTGACCTCGCCACGGCGACGGCGTCGGTCAGGTAATATTCCTTCTGGCTATTGGCATTACCGATGGCATCGAGAAGCGCCAAGGCGTGGCGCCCGTCGAGCGCCATCAGACCGGCGTTGCAAATTTTGATTTCTCGCTCCGCCGCGCTCGCGTCGCGGTCCTCGCGAATGGCCTTGAGGGCGCCGTCCTCCAGAATGAACCTTCCATAGCCCGCAGGCTGTTTTGCCTCGAATCCCAAGGCGGCGATTGCGTTTTGGCCTCCCGCAAGCGCCTTGCGCATGGCGGCGAAAGTCTCTGGGCGGACCAGAGGCGTATCCGCGAAGACGACGAGAAGATCGTCATAGCCCCCGGCGATCGCCTCGCGCGCGGCAAGCACCGCATGCGCGGTTCCAAGCCTCTCCTTCTGGATCGCGATTCCGGCATCGCGCACGATCGTCTTGGCTTCCGCCATGACCGCATCGTGGTTTGGACCCGCCACGACGACGGTCCGCTCGGCGCCGGCTTCGACGAGCGAGCTTAAAACATGGGTGAGCATGGAGCGGCCGGCTAGCTGATGCAGCACCTTGGGCCGCGCCGAGCGCATCCGCGAGCTCTCGCCGGCGGCGAGAACGATTGCCAGACATGTGCGGCCTTGAAAATGAACGGGGACCATGAAACCTACTTCTCTACGTGCTGAGGAGTCTCGCTCGAATCGCGGATGGGAAACGCTTAAAACCACAAAATTGAAAATTCGCTCGTGCGCAACCTTGCCGGACCGCTCCTTGGAGTTCAAACAAGCCTGGGCATTCCCCGGGTCAGGAAGCGCGGATCGCGTCGAAACCGGAAAAGCTTGGTGGCGTAAAAACACCCAAAAGGGAACTTACGTTCGCCCGGTTATCGTCTATAGAGATAAAACTAAAGCGTTTTCTAATAGTGCGGCGCGATCAGGCGCCGGCCAAGCCGGATTCATGGTCGCGCGCCGGGAGGTTTTAAAGTTTGTCCTTGGCGGGATGGCAGGCGGGATCGCCGCCCGCGCCGGCGTCGCCGCGCCGGCAAACGTCGCGCCACCCTCCGCCGCGCAAGAGGCTCCCGGGGGCTTCGCCTTGGGCGAACCATCGCCGTTCGATCCAAAAATGGTCACCGACGCCGCCAAAATCTTGTCGAAACAGCCTTTCAAACCGCTATCGGCCGGCATCCCGGACGTGTTTCGTGACCTTGGCTACGAACAATATGCGGCCATTCGGCCGCGCCCGGGGACCGCGATCTGGGCTGCCGACAATACCGGCTTCGCGATCGAGCCATTGCATCGCGGGTTCATCTTTTCGACGCCGATGGAAATCAATCTTGTCGCCGAAGGCAAAGCCCGCCGCGTCATTTATGATCCGGCGTTGTTTGATTTTGGCAAGCTCGCCGTTCCCAAAAACCTTGGCGACATAGGTTTTTCCGGTTTTCGCGTACTCGCGCAAGGCCAGGACAACTTTTCCGAGCTC
>QHBR01000154.1 GCA_003244015.1 Hyphomicrobiales bacterium
AAAGTTAGAGTCGATCCACTAGCAATTTCTTTCGCGTATTGCCGCGCAGACCCTGTTACCAAATGCGTAAACACGGAAGTCGCGAACACAATGTCGACCGTATCGTTTTCAAACGGGAATACATAACAAGAAGCTACGTCATCGCGGTTGCTATACTTTGTATTCTTTAGACTCGCGTGTTGGAAATTGAAGTGTGGGTACTTCGCCGTGATATTTTGACTACACCATTCAACCATAGGTAAGACAACGTCGAAGCCGTCGTATTTTCCTGTCGTTAGATATTCGGTGAAGGGAATCGCGACGCGTCCGCACCCAGAACCTATATCAAGAATGTGGTCTGTCGAGGTTACTTCGCATTTCTCCACGACCAGGTCAAACTCAGCAAAATCCCCGCCCCCAATCAGGTCGATGAATTCCTTGGGCGGCAAAGCTGCGACGATCACGAGCTAGATCCTCGGTTTCGAGAGGCCAGCGTACCTGGTCGATCTCTGGCAGACAACTCAATCACACGTCTTTATTCCCTTCTAAGCCGATAGTCTGCTATCAGGGTTTATGCGCGAATATTCAAGCAAAGACCATCCTCGCCGCGGTCAAACGGCGCATTCGCGACTTGGCGCGCGGGACCGCCCGGAAAAGCGGCCGGGCCCAACCAAGGCGAAGAAAGATTTCGCGGACGCAGCGACCGCGCGGTCCCCGCGGTTAAGCCACAAAGCCGCGTCCGGCAATGCTGGCGAACGAAAGCCAAATCCCGCACAAGTGGCGCGAACGAGCGTCGAGGAAACCGGAGAACGCATCGCCAAGGTCATGGCGCGGGCGGGACTCTGCTCCCGGCGCGAGGCGGAAGCTTGGATCGGCGAAGGCCGCGTCGCCTTGAACGGCGTGGTTATGAGGAACCCGGCGGTCAACGTCCGGCGCGACGATAAGGTAACCATCGACGGCGAGCCGCTCGCAGATCGCGCCCGCACACGACTCTTTATGTTTCATAAGCGGCGCGGCCTTGTTTCGACCGCGCGCGATCCGCAGGGCCGGCCGACAATCTTCGATTATCTGCGGCAACATTGGCCAGACGGCCCGCGCGTGGTCAGCATCGGCCGGCTCGACATAAATAGCGAAGGGCTTTTGCTGCTCACCAATGATGGGGGGCTCGCGCGGGTCCTCGAACTGCCCGCGACCGGCTGGGTCAGGCGTTACCGCGTCCGCGCGAAAGGCGAAACAGATCAAGCCATTCTCGATAGGCTCCGCGAGGGTCTGACACTCGAGGGCGTGAAGTATGCCGGTATCGAGGCGACCCTCGATCGCGCGCAGGGCGCCAACTGCTGGCTAACGATGGCGTTGCGCGAAGGCAAGAACCGCGAGATCAAGCGCGTGCTCGAACATGTCGGGCTTCAAGTCAACCGCCTGATCAGGCTTTCCTTCGGACCGTTCCAGCTAGGCGAGCTCGCCGAGGGCGCGGTCGAAGAGGTGCGCACGCGCGTGCTCCGCGATCAGCTCGGACCGGTGCTCGCCAAGGCCGCGGGCGCGGATTTTTTGAGCCCGCTTCATGCTGAAAACGAAGCGGCGGAAGTTGTCGATGTTTCGAACGCGCGGCAGCAACCGAGCAGCGCCAGTCCTAGCCGCGATCGCGCGAAAGCGCCGCATGGAACACGAAGTCCGCGCGCGCCGAGACCGGGGGGGGACGATCGCCAACCCGAAGCAAGAGTCGAAGCAAAGGTTAAACCGGCACCCCCCGCGCGCAAACATATTTCCGCGTTGCGCGCCGAATATGGCCGGCCGCCAAAGGAGCGCAAGCGGATCGAGCGTCGCGAGACGGCCGATCGCAGCGGACGCGCGGTTTATGTCGAACGGCTCGTGTCCGCTAATCGCGACGACAAACGCCAGGACAAGCGTAAGCCGCCGGACACGCGCAATGGACGCCGCTTCGACGCCGGGTGCCGGGACCGCAATGACTCAAGCGAACGCCCCGCGCGGCGCGCCGGCGGGCCAGTGGCATGCTCCAAGCCAACAAAAGAACGCACGACAGAGGGTGCGTTTCAAAAAATCAGGCAAGAACGCCGGCAAAAGTCTCCCAGGGGACAAGAAACCTCGGCTTCCGGTACTCCCAATCTCGATAGCGGTCGGGCGCAACGTCTGGCGCCGCCATACCGGAAATTTGCGGAGGAAGACGGCCGGCGCACGGGCGGAAGCCCGGAACGCGCGCCACGCGGCCGCGAACAAGCGCAAAAGCGTTCCGATAGTCCGCGCTCGCCAAGACCCTATGAAAAGCCAAGGGGCGCCGGACCGGGAGGCGGCGCAAAACCACCCGGCGGGGGCGGGCCAAGAGGGCGCGGCGGACCCCCAAAAGGGCGCCCGCGCGAAAAATCGTGATGCACCATGCGGATTGTCGGCGGCAGGTTGAAAGGCCGGGCGTTGCAAAGGCCAGATTCGGACGCGATCCGGCCGACCTCGGACCGCCTGCGCGAGACAGTTTTCAATATTCTCGCGCATGCCTACGGCAACCCGGTCGCCGACACCCGTGTCATCGACCTGTTCGCCGGCACCGGCGCCATGGCGATCGAAGCGCTGTCGCGCGGCGCGGCGTTCGCTTTGCTGGTGGATCAGGACGCACGAGCCTGCGCGATTATCCGCGCCAACTTCGCGGCGCTCGAACTCGGCGGCGCGGCCCGCATTCTGCGGCGCGATGCGCGCAAGCTCGGCGCCGCACCCGAGGGCGAGAGCTTCAGTCTTGCCTTTCTCGATCCGCCCTATGCAAAAGGTTTTGTCCCGCCAACGCTCAAAGCCTTGCGCGACGGAGGCTGGCTCGGCAAGGACGCGCTCGTTGTCATCGAGGAACGCGCGGGGGCGGAGGTCGCCGTGCCCGATGGATTTGTTTTAGTCGAGACGCGCCGCTTCGGCGTCACGCAGGTCGTGTTCGCGTGTTTCAATTAGGTCCGCGGGCGCGAGTAGCGCGACCCGTGGCTTCTTTGCGACGAACGCCGGAATCGAAATGTTCAGGACATCAAGACCTTGTTGATGACATGGATCACGCCGTTCGATTGCAGAACGTCGGCGATCGTGATGCGGGCGGTGCGGCCTTTCGAATCGGTGATGTCGAAGGCCCGGCCTTTTTCGGTAATCGTCAGCGGCTCGCCTTGCACCGTTTTGAACGTTGCTTGTCCGCCGCTGTGCGGATTTCACTCGCGTGATAAGCCTCGAGCGCGAGGATACCGGCAGCGGCGGAGAGATAGTCCTAGACCCCCGTTCCCCTGCCTGATATTCCTTTTCAGACTGATTGCGTACAATCACTAAATGCCGGGAACAAGCGACATCAGGAAAAGCGCTCAGAGGTATTCATGTTTCTCATCGGTTTGCTGCTGGGCACCTCGAAAAATAT
>QHBR01000177.1 GCA_003244015.1 Hyphomicrobiales bacterium
TGCATCGTCGGGATGGAAGCCTGGTGCGGGAGGAACTCATGGCAATCTATATCACCCAGGGCCGGTACACGTCCGCCGCCAAGGATGCCAAGAAGGCGTTTAAATCAGCCGGGGCCCTCAGCGAGTCCTTCAAACCGCCAGGACGGTAACGAAAGCCCTTGGGGATTATGTCATTCGGCTTTTTCGTCGCCCTCGGGGGTAAGGCTGCCGCGGCGCACGGCGCCAAGTTCGCCAGTAAATTGCAGGAGCCTTGCGCCCAGGGATTGCCGCAGCCGTTCCGCGCTCTGTGGAAACTCATGCAGGACGCGACGGAAAAGCTGCCGCGAAATCCGCAGAACGGTCGATGGTTCGCGCGCGATCGCCGTCGCGGGACGCCGCGTTTGCGTCAGCAGCGCGAGATCGCCGATGAGCCCGGGCGGCCGGACGATCCGAGCCGTGGCGGCGCCATCGCCGGAGGCATCCATCGCGATCGATCCGGCGAGGACCACGAACCCGTCATTGGAAATTTCGTCGCGGCGAAACAGCACGTCGCCGGCGCGCAAAATGCGTGTTTCGGCGGAAAAAGCGATCAGCCGCAGCGCCTCCGGCTCGATCCCGGCAAACGCCGGAATGCGCGCCAGTTTGCCGATGTCGTCTTCCAATCCCATGCCGGCGTTTCCCTGGCCGCAAGCCTTTCTGGCCGGAACAGGCTTGCCGGACAATCAAGATCGGATGCAGCAACTTAAATGTTCAAAAACCGAACGCTGGGGCAGTTTTTCTCAAGAACTGGCCCCAGCGCGGCCTGGAAATTCGACATCAAGGCTCTAAAGAACTGGCTGTCGCCGAGCTTCGGATAATCGGGAAACAGCGAACCGTACTGCACATGGTAGTGGCACCAGTCGGTTGTGACATTGCTCGGAAACGACGTCTTGCTGAACCCGTACGACAGCTCATTGTCTGTGGCCGAGAAGATCCCAATAAAGACATAATAAAAGCGGTTCGCTGTGGCATCCCAGATGATCTAGGGATCTGTGGTTTTGAAGCTAGCGTCGATGTTGCCCAGTTGATTCAGCGTGCCCGAGCCGATCAATGCTCCGGTGGTGCGGTTGAAGATGCCGGCCTTGCTGTTAACGAGTTGAACGAAGCTCGACGGCCCGATCGCGCCGGTCCTGTCAGGGGGGGTGCCGGAATTATCGGTTAGACCCGGAACGTTGATGCCGCCGACGACAACAGGATCCCGCGGCCCAGCCCCCGCGTTGCCCGCAGGAGCGAGACCGCCCGGACTAAAAGGGCGCCGTGCGCCCGATTTTTCGGCCTCGGCGTTGGCTCGGTTCGCGGCCGCCTTCGCGGCGGCGGTGGCGTCGCTGAATGGCAATGGACCGTGCGCGATCGCTGCCCTGGCCGCAGGCCCCAGCGTGCCATCGGCCTTTTCGGCGGGATTGGCAGGCCTGATGGTCAGACGAGGAAACGCGCCGTTTTGCTGCGCCTGCGCTACGAGCGGTACGAAAGAAAGCGCCACCGTGACGCCCGAGACGACCAAGAATCGTGTTTTCTTGCGCACCATCATGTTATGTATTGTCATTACGTTGTTAATTGTCATAACTACCTTCCCTGTGTTTGGCCGCAATTATGGAGTCCATTGTGGCGAATATGGCACAATTTACTCGTTCAGCATATGATTTTGTGGTCGAAGAATCCACGCCATTTTCGTCAAGGGATCAACTTATAGCCGCCCGCCGCCGTGACCAGAAGCTGCGCCTTCGCCGGATCGCGTTCGATCTTCTGGCGAAGCCTGTAAATATGTGTTTCGAGGGTGTGGGTCGTGACATTCGCATTGTAGCCCCAAACTTCGCGTAACAACACTTCTCGGGAGATGACCGCCTGTCCGGCGCGATAAAGGAACCGCAGAATAGCGGTTTCCTTTTCCGTCAGCCGGAGCTTATTGCCTTTTTCGCCGATCAGATGTTTGGCGCCCGGCTGGAACGTATAAGGGCCGATCCGGAACAGCGCCTCTTCGCTCGACTCATGCTGGCGCAAATGGGCGCGGATCCGCGCAAGCAGCTCGGCGAAGCGAAACGGCTTGGTCACATAATCATTGGCCCCGGCATCGAATCCCTCGACCGTGTCGGTTTCCGAATCATGCCCGGTCAGCATGATGACCGGGTTATTGAATCCTTCCTGGCGCAATTGCCTGACCGCCGCGCGTCCATCCATATCCGGCAAACCGACATCCATGATGATGAGGTCGGGCGTCTGTTCGCGCGCCATGTCGAGCGCGCCCCGCGCCGTATCCGTCTGAACGGCCACGAATTCTTCGTGCAAGGCAAGCTGCTCGGCCAAGGCCGCGCGCAAATCGGCGTCGTCGTCGGCGATCAGGATCTTAAGAGCCGTGGTCATAAACTTGTCCTTGATGAATCGGGCTTGCCTGCGTTCAATAACCGGCACGGATTGAAACTGGTTCCTCCGGCCGCGCGGCGCCGCCCCTCCTCATATTGCATCCGCAGTTCTACGCGAAACTCCTTTGCTTTCCTGCGCGAGGCAGGCCCAAGAACGCGCACTCTGCGCGAATGCCGGAGCATTTTCAACCGGGATCGCATTCGATCAATTGGAAGCATAGACTTGCATGAAATTGGTTGCAAAAAAACCGGCGAAATCTTTTGCGCGCGGGCAAGTCGAGGTTAAGCGTGGGCTAAGCCGCCTCGCGGCAACACGCTTGCCGCGCGAGTCGCAAGCGCAAGAAATTCCACTTGGCAGGTTTCACGCCGGGCCTGTCGTGGTTGCCTGCGCGATTGGGCGCGCGGGGATCAGGCAAGACAAGCGGGAGGGCGATCGCGCGACTCCGGGCGGAGCCTTTGGCCTGCTCGGCGGCTTTTTCCGCGCGGACAGGGTTTTGCGCAAAGCTTGGGTTTCGCCGATGCGCCCGGCCGGGCCAAGCGATGGCTGGTGCGACGATCCTGAAAGCGCGCTTTACAACCGGCGCGTTGCGTTGCCTTGCCGGGCGAGCCACGAAAACCTATGGCGCGCGGATCGCCTCTACGATCTTGTAATTATCCTAGATTACAATATTCATCCGCGCCGCAAAAATCGCGGCAGCGCGATCTTTCTGCATTGCGCGCGGCCGGATTACGCGCCGACCGAAGGGTGTATCGCACTTCGCCTCGACGATCTGCGCCGGCTGCTGCCGCGTCTCGCGCGCAAGGCGGTGCTGACGGTCAGGTGAGGGTCCGTCGCGGCCCACGGCTGTCCGGTTCATGTCATTGCCCAGTTTAGTTCGAGTTTTCGAGAGTCTAGGGGCGGGGGCGGAGAATTCTGGCGCAGGCGAGAGACGTCTTTTCGGTGCATCGGATCGGC
>QHBR01000347.1 GCA_003244015.1 Hyphomicrobiales bacterium
TCGAGCCGCCGGCTGCTGCGCAACGTTTTGCCCGTCCTGAGCGAAACCGAAGGACGATCGCGATATGCGCGGGCGCATCCACACCCCGTGCGAAACGGCCCAGAGCGCGCGACAAAGCATCGCCATCAAGCCCTTGCAAGCCCTTGAAAGAAATAGCGATAGGCCGCGTGACACGGCGCCCGTCCACGCGCAATGCCAAATAGCTTCAAAGCCTCAGGTTTCAGCCGTCGACCTCAACGGAAAATCGACAGCAGATCGTTCGACCCCGCCAGCATAGTCCCAACCGCGATCCCCAAAATCAACCGTAGCTCTGAGTTGCGTCCCTGACGCCCGCGGCGATCCTCGATCTCCCTCAACGCGTCCCATACAACGCGTCCCATAAATTGCAAACCATGGCGAACCACCTCCAAATGGCGATTCGCCAATAGAATCCATCTCCTCCGGAATGTCAGCAACCCTCCCTGCGGTTTATTGAATCACCCTGGGGGGTGCCGATATCAGGTCCGCCGCGCCAGTCAAGGCGACTGGCCAGGACCAGGAAGCAAGCCGGTCGCCAATATTGCCGACCGGGGCGGCTCCCCGTGAGAGAACCCAGGAGGTCGCCTCGACCGCTACTCGAACCGGAGTTCGGCTCCGCTGCGGCGGCGGATTCCCCTTGAAGACAAAGCGCCGGCGGGCCTCGTGATAGGCGAGGCCGGGCCCGAAGAAATTGACCCGCATCCGTTCGAGCTCCTTGGCGCGATAGCTCGCGAGAGGCTTGACGCATTCGTCGTCGAGACGACTCTCGTGCTTCTTCCGAAGAATCAAGCGGAATTCCGGATGCCGGGCAAGGCACCTTGCTCGCTCCCTCAGCCCGGCCTCGAACGCCCCCGTATCCTCGCCGAAGGCGTCGTCGAGAAATCCCATCTCCCGCGCCGCCCGCGTGCCGATCGGCCGGCAGGACAGGGTCAGCTCCAGCGCCCGCCTCCGCCCCACACGCCGCGGCAGCGTATAGGTCCAGTATTCCGATCCGTAGAGATCGCCCATGCCCCTGTAGTGGGGGTTGAGGACGACCCCTGAACGCGCATAGACGTGGTCCGCCGCGAGCGCCAGCATCGCGCCGCCGGCTCCGGCATTGCCGCGCAACCCGGCGATGACGAGATGGGACATGGTGTTGAGGATCTCGAAGATCAAATCGTCGATCGCATTGATGTTCCGCCAGGATTCCGCGGCTGGATCGGCGCTCGCCTCGATCGCATTGAGATGGATGCCGTTCGACCAGAAATCGGCGCCACCTAGCAGAACGATGACCCGGGTCGGGCGCGAGCGGGCGTGGAGAAACGCCTCGCGGAGTCGATAGCACTGGGACGTGCTCATCGCGCCATTGTAGAAATCGAATGAGAGGTAGCCAACTTGGTCCTCCTCGGTATAGGCGATCTCGCGGAAGGTGCGATGATCGGCCGGCGCGTCAAGGGGCAGCGGCGCCTCGGGCACGCCGCGAAGCAGTGGGCCCAAGACTTGCGTCGCCGGCAGCTTGATCCCAGGGACCGGGCACAGCTCTTCATCGCCGAGCTCGTAGCCGGTGCCCAGCTGGGCCGCGACCCTGTCCTTGGTCTTCAGATGGGAAATCCAGACAGCGCCATCGATTGTGCCGATGCAGATCGCGCCATCGCGCTGGGCCAGAACCTGGCCGGGTGGACCGTTCAGGCGCTCCTCCTCATGCGCCCCGTAGAGGAAGCAAGTTTTGCCGAGCAGCGTGCCAAGGACGCCGGGAGCGCTGTCTGCCGCGCGGATCTTCCTGACGATCATGGCCGTTTTGTCCCGCATCCAGTCGATGGCACGGTCGGCCTGCCGCATCGGCGGGCGAAGACAGCCGCTCACATGGGATGACACATCGGACAGCTTTTGGGGCTGCCAGGAGCCGGACCGGACCTCACCCGATTCGATTCGGGCGACCGCCTCGATGACACCGCGCAGGGCCGCCTCGGTGACCGGACCACGATAGAGGCTGCTCTTCGCGGGAGGATCGGCCTCCAGGGCAAACTCGTGCGAGGCCCAGATCGGGCCCGCATCGAACTCGTCCGCCGCCTCGAGGATCGATACGCCCCAGATCTTCTCGTGGTTGGCGATAGCCCAGTCGAGCGAGGAGGGGCCCCGGTCGCCCTTGATGCCGGGATGCACGATCAGGCAGAGGTGGCGCGACCAGACCTCCTCCGGAATGGCGATCTTCAGCATCGGCGCGATGATCAGATCCGGCGCCTCGCGGATGACAGAGGCGATCATTGCCTCGGCCGTCGCTGCGACGCAGACGCGGATTTCGTGGCCGAGCTCGCCGAGCTCGATCAGCAAACGCTGGCTGAGGCTGTTGTGGGACGAGGTCAAAAAGAGAATTCGCATGGGTTTTCTCCCGAATTTTCCGCCTGTAGACATGAACCGGAACCGGTATTCCTGCGGGCTGAGGCCGAGGACGTGGCGAAAGGAGAGGCACATCGGCCGGATGGATTGTGACGAAAAACCACTTCCTCCGCAGCCCTGTTCAGGGGACGCGCCGCCGCGCGCTCTATCGCCGCGCAGGATGGCACCGTTGCGGTTCCACCGCATCAGACATTCGTCTTAAATCGCGGTTGCCACACTTCGCGGTCCAGTCTAGGTTCCCTGCTTGAAAAGCCGCGAAGCTCTCAATCCCCGTGTCAGTTGAGCAGGGTTGATCGAAATCGCGCCCGGTAGTCGTGCGGACTGACATCGAAAAGACGCTGAAAGGTGCGCCGCATGCGTTCGGCATCGCCGAATCCGCATTCCTCGGCGATGGTCTCGACCGGCACGACAGTTTGTTCGAGTTTGCAGCGGGGGCATCGGCGCGCGCCCGTTCGGGAAACTGCGCCGGCGTGTCTCCGGTCTCGCTGCGAAAGAGCCGCGCGAAATTGCGCTCGCTCATGGCCATGCGATCCGCCAAGGCGGCCACACTGAGATCCTCCCCTGGGTGCGCCAGGATCCAGGCTTGAAGTTCTGTGATGTCAGGCCGGCTCCTGACATCCGTCATCTTCATATAGGTGCTGAATTGGGATTGCCCCCCAGGGCGGTGGGGGAAAACGACCATCGTCCGGGCGGTGGCGAGCGTAATTTCGCGGCCGAGATCTTCTTCCACTAGGACCAGGGCCAGATCGATCCCGGCGGTGATCCCGCCCGAGGAGTTGATATTCCCGTCGCGAGCGAAAATGAGGCTCGAATCGACTTGAATCGAAGGATATGAAAGCGCGAGGACCTCTGAAAACAGCCAGTGCGTCGTCACACGCCGTTGATGCAAGAGCCCAGCGGCCGCCAAGATGAACGCGCCAGTACAAACCGACGCCCCGCGGTGCCATCGCACGCACCCATTCGACGAGGGACGGATATCTCTTGCGATGATCGAATTGGGGCTAGTGTGTTCATGGCGCTATCTTCTTTCGCAATCGCATCGGCAGCAAGGACAAAGATCCCTCGTTTTGGGCCAAGCAGACCCCCGAGCGTGAAATCCACGAATGTCCGCTCGTGGCCGCGCGGAGCCAGCTCGCCGCCCGGCTGTTGGCGGCGTCCCGGCCGGCAAAGTCAGTTGCCAAAACCCGTCGCCAATGAGACAAGAAAAAGCTGGTATTGCAACAAACCCGCTTCGAGCCGCGGGCGGGCGGAGCGCAAACTTTGACCTGCCGAGCCATTTTGATGACATTATCCTGGGACACGAGATATAGCTCCTTCGCGAAAGACGTGGGGCTCGCCCCCACCGTACAACGCAACCGTTTCTCCTCGCCTTTACCAAGTTTCGCGCGACCCTCCTCCATTAGGTTCAAAAGGTTCACATAGTTCAGGAGAATGCTTTTCTTCAAGGTATAGACCGTCTGAAGGTGCAGCCCGGTGCCAAATTCTTGCGTTGTTTGTTGTGGGAGGTCGGACCGACGATGTATCTGTCTTCGTTAAGGGTCCGGGTCCGGGTCCGGGTCCGGATCCGGGTTTGGGGTTTCCGCCGCGGAGCGAGGGGAGCGGCGCTATTTCTATTCGCGAGCGCGATGCTTGCCGCTTGCACGGCTCCCCCGCCGCTGGGAGCCAACGAGCCGCCGGACGCGACGGACCGGATTCGCGCCGCCGACTTGCAGCCGCGGTTTCCTCAATCCTCCGCCACCGCCGACACGGGATCGGGGCCGAACAGGCCTCAGCTATATTACGGGAACTCGGGCGGGCAAGCTACGGGCCCGGCGTCGGCCTCGCCTGACCCCAGCCCCGGCGCTGACGCTGGCGCGGGCGAGGGCGTCAATTTGAACTTCGAGGACAGTCCCGTGAGCGCCGTGGCGAAAGTCATTTTGGGCGACATTCTCGGGGTGGGTTATTCGATCGATCCGCGGGTGCAAGGAACCATCAGCCTTTCCTCGGGACGTCCGGTTCCGAAATCCGAGGTGTTGTTCGTCTTGGAGAGCGCCTTGCACACGAGCAATGCGGTATTGGTGCACGATTCCGGGGGCTACCATATCGTTCCGGCGGACGACGCCGTCGGCAGCGGCCACGTCGATCGCGCGGGGGAGGGCCGCAATGCGGAGCCTGGTTATGGAATCTCGGTGGTCCCGTTGCGGCATGTCTCGGTGCAAACGATCACGAAACTCTTGGAAAGCTTCGCGACAAAACCCGGTTCGATCCGGGCCGACCCAACGCACAATCTGCTTCTCGTCGTCGGCAACGGAACCGAGCGCCGTACGGCCGTCGACACCATCCTCAGCTTCGACGAGGATTGGATGCGCGGCCAATCGGTCGGTATTTTTCCGGTCCATAGCACGCAGCCCGAGCCCTTGGTTGCCGAACTCGAAAAAATTCTGGACTCTGGGGAAGACGGCCTCAGCCAACATTTGGTCAAGCTTCAACCCGTGAGCCGCTTGAACGCCGTCCTCGTTGTGGCGCGCAAGCCCGAATTGCTGCGCGCCGCCGAAAAATGGATTAGCCGTCTCGATAATTCGGCCGTGGCGAGCACCGGCGTCAAGGTCTATAAGGTCCGCTACGGCGACTGCGTCAAGATCGCGAAGCTGCTCAGCGCTTTGTTCATCGGGGGCACCCCAAGCACGCTCGAATCGGCCACCAACCAAATCGCGCCAGGCGCGGGGGCGACGACTTTGTCCGCCGGGGCCGGAGGTCAGCCGGGGCAAGGCCAAACGCAAGGGCTTGGAGGGCAAGGGCAATCGCCGTTTGGGGGATTGGGCGGCGGCGGGGGCCAGGGC
>QHBR01000298.1 GCA_003244015.1 Hyphomicrobiales bacterium
GGGTTGGCACTCCTTTCTGGGTTAGCGCTCCTTGGCCGCTCCGGACGACAACACCTCAATCCCGCCCGGCTCGGGCGTCCGGCTGGTTTCGATTGCCGACGAGATGCGGCGCAGCTACCTCGATTACGCGATGAGCGTCATCGTGAGCCGGGCGCTTCCCGACGTGCGCGACGGGCTGAAGCCGGTGCACCGGCGCATTCTCTATTCGATGCACGAGAACAATTACACACCGGATCGCCCCTACAACAAATCGGCGCGCGTCACCGGCGATACGATGGGCAAATATCATCCACATGGCAATCTCGCGATCTACGACGCGCTGGTGCGGATGGCGCAGCCCTTCTCGATGCGTTTGCCGTTGATCGACGGGCAAGGCAATTTCGGCTCCGTCGATGGCGATCCGCCCGCCGCCGAACGCTATACCGAAGTGCGACTCGCGCCGGCCGCCATGCCGCTCCTCGACGACCTTGACAATGCGACGGTGGATTTTCAACCGAATTACGACGGACGCGAGCGCGAGCCAACCGTGCTTCCGGCGAAATTCCCCAATCTCCTCGTCAATGGCGCCGGCGGCATCGCGGTCGGCATGGCGACCAACATCCCGCCGCATAATCTCGGCGAGGCGATCGACGCGGCAATCGCCTTGATCGACCGGCCGGAGTCGACGATCGAGGATTTGATGGCGATCATCCCCGGCCCCGACTTTCCGACCGGCGGCTATATTTTGGGGCGGGCAGGCATCCGTATCGCCTATGTGTCCGGGCGCGGCTCGGTGCTGACACGGGCGAAGGTTGCGGTGGAGGAAATCCGCAACGAGCGCGAAGCCCTCATTGTCACCGAGATTCCCTATCAGATCAACAAAGCTACCCTGATCGAGAAGATCGCCGAGCTCGTTCGCGAGAAACGCGTCGAAGGCATCTCCGATCTCCGCGATGAATCCGATCGCGACGGCATGCGCATTGTCATCGAACTGAAGCGTGACGCGCTCGCCGATGTGGTTCTAAATCAGCTCTGGCGCTTCACCGTGCTGCAATCGAGTTTCGCCTGCAACATGATCGCCTTGAATGGCGGCCGCCCGGAAGTCCTGACGCTCAAGGATTTTCTGACCGCCTTCATCGATTTTCGCGAAGAAGTTGTCACAAGGCGCACCAAGCACCTTCTCGCCAAGGCGCGCGACGCCGCGCATGTGCAAGTTGGCCTTGCGATCGCGCTCGCCAATATCGACGAATTCATCCATCTGATCCGCACGTCTCCGGATCCCGCCTCGGCCCGTGCCGCCTTGATGGGCCGCGCCTGGCCCGCGCATGACATGGCGCCCCTCGTCTCGCTCATCGCCGACCCGCGCCATGCGCTCGGCGAGGATGGCGCCTGCCAGCTTTCCGAAGCACAGGCGCGGGCTATTCTCGAACTTAGGCTGCAACGCTTGACCGCGCTCGGCCGCGAGGAAATCGCCGATGCCTTGAACAAGCTTGCCGCCGAGATCGCGGATTATCTCGCCATCCTGCGTTCGCGCGCCAGGCTCTTTTCGATCATCAAGGATGAAATGCTCGCGGTCAAAGCCGTCCATGCGACGCCGCGCCGCACCCTCATTCTCGACGATGCGCCGGGCGTCGAGGACGAGGATCTCATTCAACGCGAAGACATGGTCGTCACCGTGTCGCATCTTGGCTACGTCAAGCGGGTTCCGCTTGCCACCTATCGCGCGCAACGGCGCGGCGGTAAAGGCCGCGCGGGAATGCAGACGCGCGACGAGGATTTCGTCGCAAGGCTGTTTGTCGCCTCGACCCATGCGCCGGTGCTGTTCTTTTCCTCGCGCGGTCATGTCTACAAGGAAAAAGTCTGGCGGTTGCCTCTTTCGGCTCCGCAGGCGCGCGGCAAGGCGCTGGTCAATTTGTTGCCGCTCGACGAGGGCGAGCGGATCACCACGATCATGCCATTGCCGGAGGACGAGGCGGCGTGGGACACCCTCGATGTCATGTTCGCGACCACAAGCGGCAGCGTGCGGCGCAACAAGCTTTCCGATTTCGCCCAAGTCAACCGCGCCGGCAAAATCGCGATGCGGCTCGACGAAGGCGAGGGAATTGTCGATGTGCAGATTTGCAGCGAGGCGGACGATGTTCTTTTGACGACCGCCAATGGACAATGCATCCGGTTTCCCGTGACCGAGGTGCGGGTCTTCAAGGGCCGCGATTCCATGGGTGTGCGCGGCATCGCGCTTGGGCCGGGCGAGCGGGTGATCGCGCTTGCCATTTTACGTCATATCGAGGCCGGCAGCGGCGAGCGTTTCGCTTATCTCAAGACGCGCCGCGCGATTGCCGGCGACGTTTCGACCGAGCCTAACGCCGAAACTTTTAGCGAGGAGGCGGGGAGCGAGGAGACGCCTGGGGCGTCGAACCTCGGACCGGACCGCTATGCTGAAATGTCCGCCGCCGAACAAATCATTTTGACCGTTTCCGCGAATGGTTACGGCAAGAGGACATCGTCCTACGAATACCGCATTACCGGACGCGGCGGCAAGGGCATCGTCGCGATGGCGGTCAACCAAAGAAACGGCAAGCTCATTGCCTCGATGCCGGTCGAGGATGGCGACGAGATCGTGCTGGTGACAAACGGCGGCCAATTGATCCGCTGTCCGGTCGATGGCATTCGGGTTGCCGGACGCGGGACCCAGGGAGTCATCGTCTTCGATACCGACGCCGCCGAGCAGGTCGTCGCCGTCGAGCGGATCACCGAGGAGGATACTCCCCGTGGCGACGATGAGGAGCTTCGCGCGGAGGGCCAAGGCGAAGAAGACGGCGGATGAATACGGCGGAGCCGTGGGGGGCCATGGAAGCTGCCGATGCGGGTAACCGCGGACAAGAGCTAACCTCGAACCGAGGGGAGCCCGCCATCTGGCGCAAAACATCGCGCCGTAACCTTGCATTCGGTTGGAAAAGGTCGATGAGTGGATTTTGCGGCTGACGGCGGCAAGCGTGATTGCCGGGAATCGGGAGCAAGATGACGAAACGGCCTGTACAGATTTTCGAGACCGGCTCTCTTTGATGGAAGTCTCCCCATTTGACTCGCTATTGAGCGCAGCGGCTATTCTCGTCGGCCGGGCGATGGTATAGCGCAACGCGTTT
This sequence comes from Hyphomicrobiales bacterium, assembly GCA_003244015.1. Lineage (GTDB taxonomy): Bacteria > Pseudomonadota > Alphaproteobacteria > Rhizobiales > Beijerinckiaceae > Methylocapsa. The sequence continues at coordinate 3,123 of QHBR01000298.1, forward strand.
GTCCTGGCTCAGGTAGACTGTTTGAGACTGGGAAATCAGCATCTCCACTTTTTGGCGCAATGCGGAGGTTTTCTCAACTTTACCCCACACAAGGACATAGTCGACATGCAGACCGGAATGTCGTTCAAAGCCCTCGACATCAATATCTTCGAACGTGTGTCTTTGCTCTTGCTGCCCCCAATGGAAGATATTCCCCTGCGGCTCGATGCTCGGGCGGAAGTGAATAGGATAGATTGCCAAGCGGGCGAGATAATTGAATAGGACGACACGATCGTTTGCGACTTCCAGCCGATTGGCTGCTTGGAAGTAGAGATTGTAGTCGAATTGCATCGGTTGGCCGGCGGAGTCGATTGGGTGTGTTTCGAGCACAATCGGAAGCACTGTGCAGTGGGAGCCCACAATGCTCTCGATGTCCATCAAGGGAGCCATCTGGTCGTGAATCGTGGATTCACGAATGATCGTCGTCCCGAGAAGAGTGAGAGCTGCGAACGTTGCGAAGCTCGTCATAGCTCCTTTGACAAGAGGCGAAAAAGTCCCGAAAGCCAATAAAAACAATACCCAATAGAACGGGATGATTACGAAGCGTCTGAAGTGACCCCATCCGCCCGCCATCGTGTCGGGGAAGATCAACATCACAATCACCGAGGCCATGAAGGCGACCAAAGTGGCCAACGCCGCGTCGGTCCAGTAGTGCGGCGGCAGCTTCCTCCTCATGCTGACCAACGGCATAACAGTCCAAACGAAGGCCCCCAATAGGGCGACGCTTATTGGGACCGCCACCATCGTCCCGACGCCGCGGTGCATAGAAAGCAAACTCAATTTGAGGAAAATAACAAGGCGACTTCCCATCGCAGGACCGAAAATTATGGGCGAACCCGACGCACTCGGCAACGCCATGGCAAAAGGGGAAGCGGGACCAAGATGGCTATCAGAGCAAAGCGCTGGATGAAACAACAGGGCGAGGATCAACGCGCCGCCGACCGCTGCGGCTCGCAAGAAAGACAGCGTCTCCGCCATCCGATAGAAGGTCCCAATCACGATAAAAAAGGCCGCTGTCGAAAGGCAAAAATTATATTGCCCTTGGAGGAACAACCGGTTGAGCGACAGCGGAAAATATGAAGATCGCTAGCCAGGCGTTCTCCCGATTGATCGCGCGTAAGGCCATCCAGCCGGCGGCCATCGGACCGACGAGGCAGAGCGCCTGAATGAAGGATTCTGCGGTTTGGGGTGAAGTCGCGCTGATTAGCGGGCCTAAAAGAAGGTACGTCAGGATATTGGTAGTGTGGCGCAAATCGACCGTAACGTGTACTGGGCCGTCATTGGTGGCGAATGGATGATGCGTCAGTGCCACCCCGACCAGCATCGCTAAACCTGCCGGCGCGAGAGGGATGGTGGCTGAAATGATAAATCTTCCCGTCCACACGTATTTCTCTTCTCGGCGGATCACTTGGCGGTTCTCGAAAATTCCCTGAGAAATCGGCGGGCGCTGCCGACCGTTGTTGGTCAAAATGCAGCTATGCAGGGGTGGTGATTCTTTTTCGCCAGGAAGTCTTACAACTGAGCTTAACCTGCTCATCGTGGATGGCAATGGAACGCGCTAGCATTCCTGACATGGACCTTGGTAGCATCTGGGGTGACTGCGGCGCCAAATGAGTCCTGGCCGACGGGGATCCTCCTGGTGAACGCTTAGTCATCACGTCGGCCATCAAAACAGCGCCGCTGAGATAGTTCGTGATGTAATACCAGCGGCATTGACCTTTAACTCATTTGGTCTTCGCAAGCAAGCGCGGGTATGATTCTCTGCGGGTTGGCCATCATTCGCGGAGACTGCGATGCCGAAAGCAGTGACGATTATACGCGCCGAACTCACGGCGACAAGCTTGCGGCAGGCAGCAGCATGCAGCAATGACGCCAATGCGGCACGCCGGATGTTGGGGCTGGCGTTGGTGCTCGAAGGATATACGCGCGGCGGAGCCGCGCGCCGGCGCGGGTGATCGCTGATGACATCAGAAAGCGCCTCGGCCAAGGGCAAGAGCGGTTCCGCGAGCCGTGGGTAGGGCATTTTTCAGTTTAGGCGTGCCGTCTTGATTTTATAGGCGCCGTCACGCGCGCGTACGAACATCTCGTCGACGTGGGGATGGCGAATTGGATTGCTGGAGGTATCGGCCACGAGGTTTTGCTCCGAGACATAGGCGACATATTCGGCTTCTGCGTTTTCGGCAAAGAGGTGATAGAAAGGCTGATCCTTGCGCGGCCGGACCTCTTCGGGGATTGCCTGCCACCATGCCTCGGTATTCGCGAAGACCGGGTCCACGTCGTAGATTATCCCCCGGAAGGGAAATTTGCGGTGTTTGACCACCTGACCTATGGCGAACTTCGCGGTACTGGGTTTCATGATACGGAAGCCGCCGCAAAAAGGCTGCCAGAACCGGCGGCGGCTGGCCGGCCCGGCTGGCGAGAAGGGGAACCCGGATTACGGTGGTTAACCGCCGCCTGTTTCGATGTCAAATTGATGGAGGCGCCGATAGTGGGTCCGTTTGAAATTTAGGCGGCCATCTTTTTGTAAGGTCCGCGTTTTACAGGCTTCGCCTCGGCCTTCTCCACAAGCGCCACGACGTCTGACACCTCCCAAAGCCGGTCGCTGACACCGGCGGCCATTGCAGCGGAGAGCTGTCGATGAGCCGCACACTCGA
>QHBR01000263.1 GCA_003244015.1 Hyphomicrobiales bacterium
GGAGCGACAACGACGCAGTCATCGCCGCGAAAGGTCCAGAAATTCCTGTCGATACGATCAGGCCGCCAAGCTTTTCCATATTCCCCGGCGCGAGAAAATGGCGGCCGCTGATTGCCGCGCCTTTCGCGGCCAGGTCTTTGCGGCCTCGACCCGGATCGCGCGCGCTCAGCGCGCCGGTTGAAGGCGCCAATATCTGGGAATCAGCCGCCTCGCGCGCGGGAAGGTCAACTTGACGGCCTCGCGCGCGGGAAGGTCAACTTGACGGCGCCGCGCGAACCGCTCCTTGCGGCAGGACAATTTGATCGTGATTGGAACCGCCGAGGCGGCTCGAGTTTGGAGAGTATTCCCTGACAGGCCCAGGAGACTCAGGTAGCGCCGTCTCAAAAAATCGAACATGCTGAAAATGCGATGCCATGAATGAAGCGGGCGGACCATCATCCGCGCTTCCTGCGAGATCTAACCTAGAATCAGGCGCTTCTTATCGTCGTCGTTCTGGTCAGTTGTTGGCTGCTAATCCTCCTTGTGCGCCGGATGGTGGCTACGCAGCGGAGCGCGGAGCGCACACCGCCGCACCGGCGCCTGCTGATATCGCGGCTGGCTCTGGTCGCGCGCTTGCTCATCTGGATCGCCGGCATCGCGACGATCATGCCGCTCCTTGTGACGCCCACCGTCGAAGAAGTTGTAGCGCTGGCCGCGACCGTGAGCCTCGCGCTCGCGTTAGCCCTGAAGGATTACGTCAGCTGCATGTTCGCAGGGGTTGTGACGATCCTTGAGAATACCTACCAGCCGGGTGACTGGATTGAAGTCGATGGCACTTATGGTGAAGTGACGGCAATCGGCACAAGGGCCGTGCATATTGTCACGGCTGACGATACGGAGGCGATCATCCCTCGCCTAAAGCTCTGGTCATCAAGCGTGTTCAACGCCAGCGGCGGCGCGCCCTACGCCGAAGGCAAAGATGATTGAGTGCTGGCGCGGTCGATAGTTGCAACCGCGATGAAGCAAGGCGCGACTCGAAAAAGACCCATCGTTTGAAGAAGATAGACCTCATTGGCCGATGTGGGCCAGTCGAAGTTGGCGGCGCGTGGCGAATCCCCGGCGGCGCGTTCCTGGCCTTGCCGCGCGATGGAAAATGGGCGGGAAATTCATCCTCGGCCCACCGTCCTCGCGTCATCCAAAATCCCAGCGCGGATTTTGGGTTGAAGGCACTCGCTTGACACACGTAACTCCCCCTGCGATATCGCGGCGGCTTCGGCCGTTTGCAGCAACCCGTAGCGGAGTAGCTCAGGGGTAGAGCAAAGGTCTCATAATCCTTGTGTCGGGGGTTCGAGTCCCCCCTCCGCTACCACTTAACCATCCTAGCAATTCCAGTGACATCCAGAAGCCAGTGTAACGACAGGGTTTTTCTTTAGTTTTCCGTCCAACAAGTAGCAGCACGATCCGTTGACATCCGGGGGCAGGTGGGGGCAATATAGGGGGCAGGAGAGTCGCCCCCGCGAGGAGTTGCCCCTATTCCCTTGACCGATACGGCGATCCGTAATGCCAAGCCCGGCGAAAAGCCCGTCAGGCTGTACGACGAGCGCGGACTGTATCTGGAAGTCTCCCCGACCGGCGGGAAATGGTGGCGACTGAAGTACCGGTTTGACGGCAAGGAAAGGCGGCTGTCCCTCGGCGTCTATCCCGACGTGAGCCTGAAAGACGCCCGCGACCGCCGGGACGCATCGCGCAAGCTGCTGGCCGATGGAATCGACCCCAGCGAAAACCGTAAGGCGATGAAGTCGGCGCGAACCGACAGGGCGGCAAACAGCTTCGAGGTGGTGGCGCGGGAGTGGTTCGCCAAGTATTCCGCGACCTGGGCCGCGAATCACAGTGACCGCATCATCCGGCGTTTCGAACGCGACATCTTCCCGTGGATTGGCGGGCGACCGATTGCGGAAGTGAGCGCCCCCGAACTGCTGGCCGTGGTGCGGCGGATTGAAAACCGGGGCGCATTGGAAACCGCGCACCGGGCGCGGGGCAACTGCGGGCAGGTGTTCCGCTATGCCGTGGCGACTGGGCGGGCAATGCGCGATCCATCCGGCGACCTGCGCGGCGCTTTGCCCCCGGTGAAGGGTGAACACTTCGCGGCGACGACCGAGCCGAAGCGGGTTGCCGAACTGCTGCGGACGATGGATGGCTATGAAGGCACCCTCACGGTGCGCTGTGCCCTGCGCCTTGCCCCGCTGGTATTCGTGCGCCCCGGCGAGCTACGCAAGGCCGAATGGGCGGACATCGACTTGGACGCGGCGGAATGGCGCTACACTGTTACCAAGACCAACACCCCGCATATTGTCCCCCTCTCCCGGCAGGCCGTGGAAATCCTGTGCGAACTGCATCCCCTCACCGGGCGCGGGCGCTTTGTTTTTCCGGGAGCGCGGAGCAACGGGCGGCCGATGAGCGATAACGCCGTTCTAGCGGCAATGCGGCGCATGGGCGTCGGCAAGGATGAAATGAGCGGGCACGGCTTCCGGGCTGTAGCGCGGACGATTCTTGACGAAGTGCTAGGGGTTCGCCCTGACTACATCGAACACCAACTAGCCCATGCTGTGCGCGATCCGAACGGGCGCGCCTACAATCGGACGGCGCATCTTTCCGATCGGCGGAAGATGATGCAGCAATGGGCTGACTATCTCGACAAGTTGAAGGCTGCGGCGGAAGTGATACCGCTGCACGGTCACATGGCTTGACGGTTTGGCCGCACCTAGGCCGACGGGTCAAAGGAGTTAATTTCACATGATACAAATTATGCGAACGCGAGCCCGACAGAAAAGAGCGAAGCGGGTGCCTCACATAATTTCCAGCGACACGCTTAAGCTGGCACTGCGCAGCCCGCCCGGAGCCGCAAGCGCTTGTCTGGCGGGGCCGGACCGCGCGCGCTGCGAAATCCAGAAAAGCGCCGGGCAGCCTACTGCCAATAGTGCCGAAAGAAATATTGTCCCTTCCCGCAAAAGCTGCAATCTGCCATGTCCGATTAACACTCGGGTTGCTGGCATTGCCCGAAGAAAGGCCGCCGCAACAAGACCGGGACGAGCTGTCGAAAAGCCTGGGAACCAAGTACTGCGCCCGCTTTCAAGAACTTGCGCACCTTCTTCCCGCCGATGAGATCGTTAGAGAGCTGCGAAGGCTGCAAAGGTTCCGTTACAGCCCCGAGTTCAGGGGCGCCCGGCGCGTGCCGACGCGCTGATCGCCGGCGCCTATTTTGCCCCGGGACCAACACGCGCCGGGTGCGCCGGGCGCTCGCGGCTTTGTTCGGCGGCGCCGTTGGCAAGGATACGGTCAGCCGGGTGTGGCGCAAGGTGAAGGCCGATTGGGATGCCTGGAACCCCCGCTCCCTTGCCGCAGAGCCGATCATACGCCTCATCTTGGACGGCACGGTGGTGCGGGTGCGGCTCGACAAGAAAGCGACCTCGATCTCGCTCCTCGTCGCCCTCGGCGTAAGGCAGGACGGCCAGAAGGTTCTTCTCGCGGTCAAGAACATGAGCGGCGAAAGCGAAGCCGCCTGGCGGACGCTCCTCGACGATCTCGTCAAACGTGGCTTGAAGACGCCGGAACTCGTCATCGTCGACGGCGCGCCGGGTCTCGAAAAGGCGCTCGCCGCGCTCTGGTCCGAGGTGCCGGTTCAACGTTGCACCGTGCACAAACACCGCAATCTCCTTGCGCATGCGCCCGACCGGCTGCATGATGAACTTTCCGCCGATTACAAGGATATGATCTATGCCGAAACGAAGCAGGAGATCGAAGCGAAGCGCAAAGCCTTCATCCGCAAATGGCGGCTGAAATGTCCTGCGGTCGCCGCCAGCCTGGAAGAAGCAGGCGACAAGCTGTTCACCTTCGCGCGCTTCCCGAAGAGCCAATGGAAATCAATCCGGACCTCGAATGCGATCGAGCGATTGCATGAAGAGTTCAAACGCCGGATCAAGACCCAGACCGTGCTGCCGTCGGCGGAAACAGCGGCGATGTTGTTCGGCTACCCCTACGGCACGATCTGCCAGCTTTTGATCCTCACCGACCAAAGAACCGGTGAGATTGCCGCGCTTCATTGGGATTGGATTGATGGCGACACGATCACTATTCACGCCGCCGTTGCTAAAAACGGGCGCGAGAGCCGAATCCCGTATGGCCTCTTAACAAAATCCATTCTCGAAACAGTGCCGAAGTTTGGGCCACTTCTATTCCCTGCTCGTGGCCATACCGAAAAGCCGTTCCAGAGTTTCGGTGTCCGTAAGATAGCGCTCGACAAGTGCGGTGTGGAGAACTTCACGCACCACGATCTTCGGCGCACTTATGCGACCAACATGGCCGCGCTCGGTACGCCCATACATGTTGTCGAAAAGCTCCTCAATCACAGCAGCGGTGCGATCCGAGGCGTGACGGCAATTTACAACCGCCACGCCTACGTTGAAGAAATGAAAATCGCCGGCGCCGCTTACGAGGAAAAGTCGCAGTCTCTCCTCGCCGGCTAGCTAGGCGATTTC
>QHBR01000232.1 GCA_003244015.1 Hyphomicrobiales bacterium
CCGCCGCCATGCCAGCCGCCAAAGCCCCCGAATCCACGCCCGCCGCCGAAGCCGCCAAAGTGACCACCGCCACCGCCAAAGTGGCCGTAGCCGCCGCCACCACGGATTCCACCGAAACCGAATGCCGATTTTGAAGCGCTCAAGCTCAGTCCAAGGCCGAGCACCACGGCACACAGGAACACATAAATGCGTTCCAGCAAACGCGTCGTTCGTGGAGACAAAACAACTGCGCTGGAAAGTTTCAGAAGCGCGCCCTCGCGCAAAATGGTGCGCTCAACGCCGCTCGGTGCTAGGGAACTCAACCCCGCCACTGCAATGTGAGGTTTGTTCTCCGCCGGCCCAGGCTCAAAGGTTCTGTCACCGGTTGCCATTTGAGATCATGCCTCCCGTCAGGCGCCTTTGCCCGGATTTGCCCGACCTCGATGCGCACTTTGCGATTGGCTGGCAAGGTTACTTACTCTAACTTGCCGAAGGTGAATATTTCAGCCCATAGGCGCGGCGCCTTCACTTAAAAACGCACCACTCGTTCAAAAGTTCTCGATCTCGCGCAAGATTTGCCGGAAAATCGTGCAGCAGACCAAGATGGTCGCTGGCCCACCCAGTCTTGAGCCTACCACATGCCGCGAAAATCAGGCCTTCGCCGGCTGCCTGCTTTCGATCCCCTTGCTCGCCATAAGCGCCGCGAGTTCGCCCGATTGGAACATTTCCCGGACAATGTCGCAGCCGCCGATGAATTCGCCCTTGACGTAAAGCTGAGGGATCGTCGGCCAGTCGGAAAACTCCTTGATTCCTTGGCGGATCTCGTCGCTCGCAAGACAATCCACCGGCTTATATGAGACCGCCAGGGAATTCAGGATCTGGACGACTCGGCCCGAAAATCCACATTGCGGAAAGTCCGGTGTTCCTTTCATAAACAAGACAACGTCGTTGGTGTCGATCGTCGCCTGAATTTCATCCTTGATAGGCATTGGCCTGGTCCTTTCGGATAACGGTCGTCGTTGGGGAAGATGTGGCGCGGCTTACTTCGGCGCAAGGGTTTGAAGCTGCAGTGCATGCAGGGCGCCGCCCATCGTTTCGCCGAGCGCCTTATAGACGAGCTGATGCTGCTGGAGCTTGGATTTTCCGGCGAATTCCGAGGAAACGACGATCGCCGCATAATGGTTGTCGTCGCCGGCAAGATCGGTGATTTCGACCTTGGCGTTCGGGATGCCCTGCTTGATCAAGCGCGCGATTTCAGATGACGGCATGGGCATCGTGTAGCTTCCTCATTATCATTCTCGTCTTTTCCTCGTCAAGGATTCGCGCCGGCCATATAGCCCGGAAGCCACCCTTCATAGACTCGCATCAGTTCACCCAGCAATATGGCGGTGCCCCCGCCAAGGGTCAACATATCGCCGCCGGTCACGCCGATGATTTCGCAGGCTACGCCCGCGGTTTCCGCCGCATCCCGGATCGCCTCCGCGTTTTCCGGCGCCGTGGTGACGATATACCTGGCCTGATCCTCGCCGAAGAGAAAGCCAAGCTCCGGGCGCGGCGGCGAAGCCTCGATCGAAGCGCCTATGCCACCCGCCATCGCCATCTCGGCGAGCGCCACCGCCAAGCCGCCATCCGAAATGTCGTGCACGGCGGTCGCTGCCCCGCTTTCGATGAGCCCCCGCACAAAATCGCCATTGCGCCTTTCCGCCGCGAGATCGACCTGGGGCGGCGCGCCGTCCTTGCACCCGCAAATCTCGCGCAGATAGAGGGACTGGCCGAGCCAGCCCCCGGTCTTTCCGATAATAAGAATTTTCTCGCCCGGCCGCTTGAACGGCAACGTCGCGGTCCGGCGCACATCCTCGACGAGGCCGACGCCGCCGATCGCGGGGGTGGGGAGGATCGCCCGGCCGCTGCTCTCGTTGTAGAGCGACACATTGCCGGAAACGACGGGGAAATCGAGCGCGCGGCATGCCTCGCCGATCCCCTCGATACAGCCCACAAGCTGGCCCATGATCTCCGGCTTTTCCGGATTGCCGAAATTGAGATTGTCGGTGATGGCGCGAGGCATGGCGCCAGCGGCGGTCAGGTTGCGCCAGGCCTCGGCGACCGCCTGCTTCGCCCCCTCGTAAGGGTCGGCCTCGCAGTAGCGCTGCGTCACATCGGTGGTGAGCGCCAAGCCTTTTGGTCCGTCGCCGATGCGAATGACCGCCGCGTCGCCGCCCGGCGACTGCACCGTATTGCCAAGGATCAGATGGTCGTATTGCTCAAAAATCCAGCGTTTGGAACAAACATCCGGGGCAGCCAAGAGGCGCAGCAACGCCTCGGCATTGGAGATTGGCGCGGCGACCGTGGCCGGATCTATGTTGGGTCTTTTGGGCGTCGCGATATGCGGCCGATCGTAGATGGGTGCCGAATCGCCAAGCTCCTTGATCGGCAGATCGGCTTTGACGACGCCTTGATGTGTGACGATGAATCGCAGCGTGTCCGTGGTCTCGCCGATCACCGCGAAATCGAGGCCCCATTTGCGGAAGACTGCTGCCGCCTCTTGTTCCTTGGCCGGATCGAGCACCATCAGCATCCGCTCCTGGCTTTCCGACAGCAGCATTTCATACGCGGACATGCCGGCCTCGCGGCAGGGCACGGAATCGAGGTCGAGCGCGATCCCTAGATTGCCCTTGGCGCCCATTTCCACGCCTGAGGAGGTGAGGCCAGCCGCGCCCATGTCCTGGATTGCGATGACCGCGCCGGTTTGCATCAATTCGAGGCAGGCTTCGAGCAAGAGCTTTTCGGTGAAAGGATCGCCGACCTGCACCGTTGGACGCTTTTCCTCCGCGTCGGCCTCAAAAACGGCTGATGCCATGGTCGCGCCATGGATTCCGTCGCGGCCGGTTTTTGAACCGAGATAGACGATCTTATTGCCGATCCCACTGGCTTTGGCGTAGAAAATCCCGTTCGTCTTGGCGATCCCCACCGCCATGGCGTTGACGAGAATATTGCCATCGTAGCTCTTGTCGAAATTCGTCGATCCGCCGAGTGTCGGCACCCCAAAGCTGTTGCCGTAGGCGCCGATCCCCGCAACGACGCTCGCTACGAGATGGCGCGTGCGCGGATTTTTGGGCGCGCCGAAACGCAAAAGATTTAGGCACGCCACGGGCCGCGCGCCCATGGTAAAAACGTCGCGCAAAATTCCGCCAACCCCCGTCGCCGCGCCCTGAAAAGGCTCGATGAAGGACGGATGATTGTGGCTCTCCATCTTGAAGAC
>QHBR01000365.1 GCA_003244015.1 Hyphomicrobiales bacterium
TATTTTTCGAGATGCCCAAATATTTTAAATCTGGACATCAAAACATCAGGACAGCTTAAGAACGAGGAATATCAAGGCGTTTTACAAGAGCAACTCTCCGCAACGTTGGCACACGCCGCGGATTGCTAAAAAGAGGTGTTGAAGATGCTGGTGGACAGTATGCTGCCCACGGCGGTGCCTCAGGCGTCTGCGCCGGCTTCCTTGATCGGGAAATGGACATACGAGGGTACGACTTCCGATCATCTGCCTTTTACGGGCACCGCGTTCATTACTTCGGACGGTGGTTATTTAAAAATGTCCGGAACTAGGGTGATGACGACCGAAACAGCAAAGGGATGGGGAAATCCGTGGTATTCTAACGTGGTTGCCATCAGTGATCAGAGGTTGGTGATGTATTATACGATCACAGGCGACGACGGACAGCAGCATGGTGGACTTACTCTACTTAATTTGTCGCCGGAGCCAATTACAGAAATGGTGGGAACCGTCTGGCGGCTAGCCCCAGAGAAGCTCTATGGGTCCATACGGCTTACGAAGAGCTCAGCAAAGCAATAAGCGAGATGGGCAGCTTCAGATCAAAAAAGAAAGATACCGCAGTGCGGCGTTTCTATATCTGGTGGCCCGGCACCCCGTTGAATCCCCCTGGTTTTCTCGCATGATCTTATCCAAAAACTCTGCAACTTTTTTTAAGATCATGCTCTACTCGCGCCCCTCCCCCGCCTCCCAGAGCGCTTCGAGGCCCACGCGATATGTCGGAAAGGCGAGTTTTATGCCGAGCTCGTCTTTCAGCTTGCGGTTGGACGCCCGCTTATTCTCGGCGTAAAAGCTTCTCGCTATGGGAGACAGACCGGCGGCTTCGACGTCCTGTTCGGGCGGCGGCTCGATTCCCATCAGCATCGCCGCGTATGTGATAACGTCCTGCGGCGGCGCCGGCGCGTCGTCGCTCACATTAAAGACGTCGCCAGGACCCTTGTGGGCGATGGCCGCATCGATGGTGCGGCAAATGTCCTCGACGTGGATGCGATTAAAAACTTGTCCGCGTTTCACGACGCGCTTCGCGGTGCCTGCCTTGAGATTGAGGAGCACATTGCGGCCGGGACCGTAGATTCCGGCAAGACGCAGGATGTAGACTTTCTTATCATTCTCCTTGCCGATCGCGGCCCAGGATTTCTCAACTGTAAGCCGCGCCAGCGACCGCTCCGACGACGGCGCCGGAATCGTTTTTTCATCGACCCATTCGCCGCGCGCATCGCCATAGACGCCGATCGTCGAGAGATAGACGATGGTCTGCTGGCGGCGCAGGCGGTCGATGCAGTGGCCAAAGCGCGCGAGCACGGGATCGGCCGAGACGCCGGGCGGGACCGAGACGAGGATAACATCGGCGGCGGCGACCCGCTCCGCGATGGCCGCGTCCTCATGTTCGGGGCCGAACACGAAGGTCTCGATATTTTCGCTCGCCAGCTCCCCGGCTTTGGCAGGCGCGCGCACGGTGCCAGCACAGGCATCGAACGAACTTCCCGAGCGGGCGATGAAAAGACGCGCGCAATAGCCAAGACCGAATGCGAAGAGATTCATGGCGGCCGGCCTTCTTTCAAATCAACCGCGCGCGCGGGCATGGCTCCGGCGGCCATCGCGGCGCCGGCTGCCGCCGCCCATTCGGCTTCCACCGTTTCGTCCGTCTCGCCGGGGCGCCAGCGCCGTTCGAACTCAGCCAGGTCAGCCAACGGAACGAGCCGGCCGAGCGCCCAAACCGCCATCGCCCGCACCAATGCCGAAGGGCTTTTCAGCTTCTCCGCGACTGGCCCGACAAGCGCCGGATCGTCACTATTGCCCGCCGCGATCAAGACATTCCGGGTAAACCGGTGATAACCAATTCGCGTGACCGCGCTTCCCGTAAACAGCGCCCGAAACGCGGCATCGTCAAGGCAAAGCAAATCGGCGATTGGCGGCGCGCGCAGGTCTTCGCGCGCTTGCAGTTTGGCTTCGCGCGCCGTTGCCGCGAATTTGTTCCAGGGACAGACCGCAAGACAATCGTCGCAGCCGAAAATGCGATTTCCGATCAGCGGCCGGAACTCCCGGCCGATATGGCCTTTGTGTTCGATCGTGAGATAGGAGATGCAACGGCGGGCATCGAGCACATAGGGACGCGGAAAAGCCTTTGTCGGACAAATGTCGAGACAGGCATGGCATGTGCCGCAATGATCCGACTCTGGCTGGTCGGGCGCGAGCGGCAGATCGGTAAAGATGGAGCCCAAAAACAGCCAGGAGCCGAACTCGCGCGAAACCAGATTGCTGTGCTTGCCGGCCCAGCCGAGACCCGCCGCCTGCGCCAGCGGCTTTTCCATGACCGGCGCGGTATCGACGAAGACCTTGACTCCGGTTCCCTTGGCTTGCGCGACGAGCCACGCGGCGAGCAGCTTGAGCCTTCCCTTGATAAGGTCATGATAATCGCGGTTTCGCGCGTAAACGGAGATATTTCCGGCCGAGTTCCGTGCAAGCGCGGCGAGAGGGTCGTCCGGCGGGCCATAATTCATTCCAAGGAGAATAATGCTCGCGGTCTCGGGCCAGAGTTTGCGCGGATCGGAACGCCGCGCTTGCGTTGCGGCAAGCCAGTCCATGGAGCCCGCCGCGCCGGAGGCAAGCCAGGCACTGAGTCTTTCCCGCGCCTCGGGAATGGCGGAGGGATGGGTGATGCGGCAGATGTCAAAGCCGCGCGCGCGCGCCTGCTCGCGCAACAGCACGTTAAAGTCCCGGCCTAGAAATCGAGATCCGCGTAGATCGGATTCGGACAGAATCCCGGCAGCCTGTCCGCGAGCAGCGGGCGGAACGACGGACGCGATTTTACCCTTGCGTACCAGAGCTTTGCCGTCTCGTTCTCTTCCCATGGCACGTCGCCCAGAAAATCTACGCAGGAGAGATGCGCCGCGGCGGCGAGATCGGCATGCGAAAGCCGGTCTCCGGCGAGCCAATTCCGGTTGCCCGCCAGGTAACCGATATAGCGCAAATGAGTGCGGATATTGATCCGCGCCGCATGCACGAGACCCATGTCGGGCCCGCCGCCGCCCTGTTCGCGCGGCATTTCCCGCTTATAGACCTTTTCGGTGACGAGCCAATTCGTGACTTCACGGAAGAATTTTTGACTGAACCAATCAAACAGCCGGCGCACCTCCGCGCGGGAACCCGGATCCTCGGGCAACAACCTATGTCTGCCCAAGGCAACGCCACGCGTCTCGTCGAAATATTCGGCGATCGGCGCGGGGCCAGAGACGACCGTTCCGGATTGTTCAACGAGAACCGGCGTTTGCCCGGCCGGATCGAGGATGAGGAAATCCCGTCTGCGCTCGAATGCTTTTTCTTCGATGAGTTCCGGCTTGATGGAATATTCGGCCAGGAGCAGCCGGACGAAACGCGAATGTGGGCACAGGGGATGATGATAAAGCGTGATCATTCGGCTTTATGTTTGGGATGTTCGGGAGCAATTGGAACGATCGGGACGGACAACTGCGATCGTTAAAGGTTTATGCAAACCGGTGGGGCGCCGTTCCGACTATGGAAGGAGAATTCCCAACTTACGGTTAAAACTTGGTAAACGCGGCGTTTCCTTGGGGCCTCCAAGCTGATGGGATTGACGAGGCCTCGGACCAAGGATGAAAGCGAGCTGGCCGCGAGCGAGACCGGGACCCCCCCTTGGTCGCTCATTGGCGATGGGGGTCAAAAACCTTACATGATG
>QHBR01000132.1 GCA_003244015.1 Hyphomicrobiales bacterium
CTGCAGCGCGCGCTTGGTTTTCGCGTGCTGGCTCTTGGGCAGCTTGTTAAGGACGTTGGCGGTCTTATGCACCCAGGCGAAAACCAAGCGCGCGCTGCAGGAAATCTGGATGGCCGCGACGAGGAAGGACGCCGAGGCGGCGTTCGACGCCTTCATCGAGACCTATGGCGTTAAATACAACAACGCTGCCGGCTGCCTCGAGAAGGATCGAGAGGCGTTGCTTGTCTTGTACGGCTTGCCCGCCGAGCATTGCAAGCATCTGCGCACGACCAACCCCATCGAAAGCACTTTCGCGACCGCGCGGCACAGGACGATTCGTTCGAAGGGATGCCTCTCGAACGAGACAGGGATCGCCATGGCGTTCAAGCTCGTCGACGGCGCGCAGAAGACCTGGCGCCGCCTTGACGGCCACTACCTCTTGCCAAAAATCATCCAAGGTGTGAAGTTTGTCGACGGATGCGAGGTCATCGCCAAGCCTGACGACCCTCAAACCCAAAAAGCCGCCGCCTGATCCTTCAGGCCGTCACCAACAATTGCTCATAGCTCGTGAAACCGGCTTCAAGATTTTGCGCACAAAGCTTGCGAGGGAGAAAACATTGCGGGGCGCATTGTCACTGCGGTTCGTGGTGCCGTCCTCGCCGAGGATGACGTCCTTGCTCCTTTGCATAATCTCGAGGGAATCGAGCAGGCGGTCATTCATAATGAAGTCCAGCCTCAATCGTAAATATGGAGGCGGCCGTCGCCTAGAACCAGCCGGCGGGCACCGTCGAACTGGTCCATCAAGCCGAGGTCGTGCGTCGCGATCACCACTGACGTCCCCGTTTTGTGGAGTTCGGTGAAGAGCCGCAGCAGTCTGCGTGCGAGACTTGGATCGACATTGCCGGTCGGCTCGTCGGCCAGCAGCAGCTCCGGGCGCACAATGAGCGCGCGGGCAATGGCGGCGCGCTGCTTTTCGCCGCCGGACAGCACCGGCGGCAGAATATGCATTCTCTCGCCAAGACCGACCCAACGCAAGAGTTCCGTCACTTCGGCGCGATAGCTCGCTTCCTCCTTGCCGCGCACGCGGAGTGGAAGAGCGACGTTTTCATAGGTCGTCAAATGGTCGAGCAGCCGGAAATCCTGAAATACCACGCCGATCCGCCGTCTGAGACCGGTGATCGCGGCTTTGTCGAGCGATAAGGCGTCGCTTCCGAAAAGGCCGATCGCGCCTCGCGTCGGCCGCAAAGACAAAAGAATGAGCCGCAAAAGCGTCGTCTTGCCGGCGCCGGAAGGACCGGTCAGGAATTGAAACGACCGCGGCGCGATGGCGAAGCTAATATCCTTCAGGATTTCCGCTCCCATCCCGTAGC
Source organism: Hyphomicrobiales bacterium (assembly GCA_003244015.1). Lineage (GTDB taxonomy): Bacteria > Pseudomonadota > Alphaproteobacteria > Rhizobiales > Beijerinckiaceae > Methylocapsa. Next base: position 1,350 of record QHBR01000132.1, read on the forward strand.
GCAACCCGACATTTTCAAAACGGACCAAGCGAGACCTCGTTTCCGGCGCCCCGGTGCTTCGCAATCTGGATGCTTACACTTTCAAGACAAATCAAGCGAAATTTAAAGCGAACGGCTCGGGCCGGACAGTCACGGCACGCGCTGGCCGCGCAAAGACAAGGTGCGGGCATTGGCGGCGGCGCGGCCCGGTCCCTTGATCAAGGAGCCGCGGGATGGCATCGGATTAGCCCCGGCGGCCACTCTCCAACCGAATACTTCGGTTATTTCCGCAATGCCGGAAAGGGTTCTCTCTACTCGATACGAACTAGTGGCGGCGCGGGTTCAAGAGTCAGCGCGGGCGAAGACGCGGTCCGCAATATTCCTCGCATTTTCTTGTGTTTGGCCACATAATAATAGCCGCTGCTGAAGAGCGCCGTGGCGCGGCCCTCATTGCCGTCCGCGAGCCGGTAGGCGTTGGCGAGATAGGGGACGGCGTAAGTCAAATTGACTTGCGGGTCGAGGAGCCCGCGCGCTTCGCCTCTAAAGCCCATCCCACGCGCCGTCGCATATTTGATCTGCATCAGGCCGAAGCAATGGTTGTGGACGAGGCGCGGATTATAGCGGCTTTCGCGCATCACGATGCGATGGACGAAGGCCTCCGGAACGCCGTGAGCCTTGGCCTCGCGGGCGATCATCTCGCCGTAAGCGGTTGGCCTCTCGACGGGACCAGCAGCGGCGGCCGAAACCATGCATAGCGCGGCGGCGGCAGGCAACGGAATGCGCAACATCGGCAAAGCCTCCTTCCGCCGGAAGTGAACGCGGATTGAGGCCACAAAATGATGCGCCGGGCACGCTCAGATCTGGCGGGCGATATGCATGTTCTTGATTTCGGCGATCGCTTTCGCCGGGTTCAGGCCCTTGGGGCATGCCTTGGCGCAATTCATGATCGTGTGGCAGCGATAAAGGCGGAAAGGATCCTCGACATTGTCGAGCCGCTCGCCCGTTGCTTCGTCGCGCGAATCGATGAGCCAGCGGTAGGCTTGCAACAACACGGCGGGGCCGAGATAGCGATCGCCATTCCACCAATAGCTCGGGCAAGATGTCGAGCAGCAGGCGCAAAGGATACATTCGTAAAGCCCGTCGAGTTTTAAGCGGTCCTGTGGCGTTTGAAGCCATTCCTTCTCGGGCGGAGGGGACCTCGTTTGCAGCCAGGGCTCGATCGAGGCGTGCTGCGCGTAAAAGACGGAGAGGTCCGGCACGAGATCTTTTATCACCGGCAAATGCGGCAAGGGATAGATTTTAACCGCGCCCTTGACGCCGTCCATGTGGTGGGTGCAGGCGAGCGTGTTCGTCCCGTCGATATTCATCGCGCATGACCCGCAAATGCCTTCCCGGCACGAGCGCCGGAAGGTGAGCGCCGGATCGATCTTGGTTTTTATCCAAATCAGCGCATCGAGAACCATTGGGCCGCAATCGCTTCGATCGACGAAATAGGTGTCGACGCGCGGGTTTTGATTGTCGTCGGGATTCCAGCGGTAGATCCGGAACTCCGTCTGACTCCTGGAGTCGCCGTGGTTCGGCCAGGTCTTTCCGGTGCCGACGCGGGAGTTTTTGGGGAGCGCGAATTCGACCATCGCATAATTTTCCGCAGGTTAGGAGCTTAGGTTTTTAGTGCTTCGAGCCAACCAAGAACCGCGAAAGTTGCGCGATTTCTGGGGAGTCCGGTGAAATTGCTTTAATAGCATGCATCATTGCCAAAGGTGTGAACTCTGAGTCATCGATACTGGTTTTCTCTGCTTCCGCTTTCCTCGGCGAAGCGCGTATCGTTTCGAGGGCCTTCAAAAAGACGTCGTAGAAAACAACCAGAGCAACAAAGGCGACAAGCTTAAATTCGTGAGTCGCGAGCATGGTAAAAATATCATCTGAAGAAAAGTCGAATGCTTTTCGATGCGCTTCAAACTCCCAGTGAGCATGCGAACTCAACCAACCGTAGAACTCGCCTGACGACGGATATAGGATCTTAAGCGCGCTGAGACTTTTTGTGGTGCTCTGAGCTATTACCTCCTCAAATGTATCAAATTCGGTAATCGCGCAAACCCAGGCTAGCTGCTCGATATTCATGCGAGTGATAATCAAGCTTTCGTACAACGCGCCTTTGTTTGCGCAACTAAAAGCGCAAGAAACCGAAAAGTGAGTTCGAGCCAAGGTGCAATCGCCGATAAGCCTTCCGGACGGAGCAGACGTCACGCTGGTCCTATTATTATCTGCAACGGCATCAATTCGCTTGCGGATGCCATCTAGCACCGCGTTTTGGATCTTCCGATCAAGTCTGTTATGGGGACCGGGTACGTAGGTATGTTCCCTGAGATATCGTTTCTTATGGTAATCTACTGACTCATTGCAGGCCTGATATGAAACGGACGCAGCACATAACCGCTTCCACAGTTCTTCTGGTAGGTCTGAAGGAACCCCCACAGGCCAATTTGCCCGATTGAGGAGTTTTTCGAAATCCCGGTCCTGAAATAACGGGAATTCGGAGCGACGCGCATTTGCCGACTGGCTTTTCGTGTTTGCCATGGAGGTTTAATAAACCCGCGGTTTCGGCTCGATAGAGTGCATCTCGTTGGTCAACGTAAAACTATGCACGGGCCGGTAATCGATCGACACCGCGCGGGCATCTGGATCGATCGAGGCGAGCGTGTGTTTCATCCAGTTCGCATCGTCGCGCGCTGGAAAATCTTCCCGCGCATGGGCGCCACGGGACTCGGTGCGGCGTGCCGCGCCATCCATGGTGACGACCGCTTGCACAATAAGATTGTCGAATTCCAACGTCTCGATGAGATCCGAATTCCAAATCAACGAGCGGTCGGTGACCGAAATCTGGTCCCTCCCGGCCCACACTTCATGGATAAGCTTCGAGCCTTCCTGCAATGTCGGCCCCGTGCGGTAGACCGAGCAATTGGTCTGCATCACCTTTTGCATCCTGAGGCGCAGCGCGGCGGTTGGAATTTCGCCCTTGGCATGGCGGAAGCGGTCGAGGCGGGAAACCGCCTGGCCGGCGGAATCCGCAGGAAGCTCCGCCTGTTTGGCGCCCGCCGTCACGAGTTCCGCCGCGCGGAGAGCGGCGGCGCGGCCGAAGACAACAAGATCGATGAGCGAATTCGAACCCAGTCTGTTGGCGCCATGGACGGAAACGCAGGCGGCCTCGCCGATCGCCATGAGGCCGGGCACGATGGAATCGGGGTCGCCGTCCCTCTTGACGATGACTTCGCCATGAAAATTCGCCGGAATGCCGCCCATGTTGTAATGCGCGGTGGGCAGCACCGGGATCGGCTCCTTGGTCACGTCCACGCCGGCGAAAATCCGAGCGCTTTCGGAAATGCCGGGCAGGCGTTCGTGCAGCATTTTTGGGTCGAGGTGTTCGAGGTGCAGATAGATATGGTCCTTGTACTTCCCGGTGCCGCGGCCCTCCCGGATTTCGATGGTCATCGCGCGCGACACCATATCGCGCGGCGCAAGGTCCTTCACCGAAGGCGCATAGCGCTCCATGAAGCGTTCGCCGTCCGAATTGGCCAAATAGCCGCCTTCCCCGCGTGCCCCTTCGGTAATGAGGCAGCCGGCGCCGTAAATGCCGGTCGGATGGAATTGCACGAATTCCATATCCTGTAAGGCAAGCCCCGCACGCAGCACCATGGCGTTGCCGTCGCCCGTGCAAATGTGCGCTGAGGTAGCCGAAAAATAAGCCCGGCCATAGCCTCCGGTCGCCAGGATCACAAGTTGCGAACGGAAGCGATGAATCGTCCCGTCGTCGAGCTTCAGACATACCACGCCACGGCAGCGGCCGTCTTCCATGATCAGGTCGATCGCGAAGAATTCAACGAAGAATTCGGTCGCGTAACGCAACGCCTGACCGTAGAGCGTATGCAGCATCGCGTGGCCGGTCCGGTCGGCCGCCGCGCAGGTGCGCTGCGCCGGCGGACCCTTGCCGAACTTGGTGGTCATGCCGCCGAACGGGCGCTGGTAGATACGGCCGTCCTCGGTGCGCGAGAACGGCACGCCCCAATGCTCGAGTTCATACACGGCGGCCGGCGCATTGCGGCAGAGATATTCGATCGAATCCTGATCGCCGAGCCAATCCGACCCTTTGACGGTGTCGTACATGTGCCATTTCCAATCGTCTGGCCCCATGTTGCCGAGCGCCGCCGCGACGCCGCCTTGCGCCGCGACCGTGTGCGAGCGGGTTGGAAATACCTTGGTGATGCAGGCCGTCCGCAGCCCCGCCTGCGAACAGCCAACAGTCGCCCGCAGTCCCGCGCCGCCCGCGCCGACGACGACGACGTCGAACGTATGGTCGGTAATCGGATAGGCCGCGCCGCTACGCGCCGGAGCGGCGTTGCCGTTGAATGCAGCGCTGGATGTCATGCCATCGACTTTCGAAATTCCCTCTTTCTTGCACGATAGCCGCGTGGGCGGCCCTCAGGTAAAGCTCAATTTCAAGACCGCGTAAATGCAAGCCAAGCCGATGCAAACCGAGGAAAAAAGATTGGCGATCAGCGCCCACTCCTTCAGCTGCGCGGCATGCACATAATCGTCGATAATCGACTGCATTCCGAGCTTCATGTGGAAGACCCCGGACAAGATGAATAGAAGCATCAATATCGCTGGAAGAGGATGCCCGAGTTCGGTTCGCACCGCCGCGTAATCCTTGCCGAGAAGCGACAAGACGATTGCGACGAATGCGATCGACAAGGGTACCAGCGCGATCGAGGTGATGCGCATGTTCCATGCGTCCGCGGTGCCGGATTTGGCGGAGCCGAGGAAACGCACCCTGCTCATCGCGGGGCGAACCGGCGCGGGACTTTTCGCCATGACAGCTATTCCTCCCATGCATCTGGCAATGTTTCTTATCTTGCAATCCGCCGGTTGGCGGCGCCGGCCAGGACGTTTCTAATGAACCAGATAAGCGATGGTCCAGACGGTCACCGTCAGGCCGATGCCGCCGACTAAGCCCGCTCGTGTCAGCCATTCGCGCTGCGGGTGCTCCAAACCGTGACCCGTGTCCCAAATGGCGTGACGTATGCCGCCGAGAAGATGATGGAACAGCGCCCAGGTGAAACCGAATAGAATCAGTTTCCCGGCGATCGAATTTAAGCAATAGGCTGCCACATCGTAGGCGCCGCCGCCGGTGGACACGGCAATTAAAAACCACGCGAGCAACAAGGTGCCGAAATAGAGCGCTGCTCCGGTGATGCGATGCGCAATCGACATCATCATGGTCAGCGTCGGGCGGTAGATCTGCAAATGTGGCGACAGCGGCCGGCGTGTCTCGATGCCGCTCGCGCCGAACTCCGCTTCCTTCATGGAGCTTTACCCCCTCAAAAATTCGGTACCCCTTCCACTAATGCAATTGGCCCTCCAGGGCAACGAGTACATTGGAAGACTTCAGAACCGCCTGAATCCGGACGTGCGCTTGAGGGCGCATCGGCCTGGACGGAACCCTCGCTAAGCCGGATCACCCCGTGCCGTTGGATAATCTCGTTACGCCATATTGTCCCGGCGCTTTGAACCTCCGTGCTTTTTCCTTATTGAGTCTCCTCACTCTAGGCTATCATGCCTTGATGCTCGCTGGCACAAATTGCACCCGGCAAGAAAAATCGAAGTGCCGATGGCATAACCGGTAGCGGTGAAAGACATGATCGTGCGAGGCCGCAAATTAATCGCGTTTGTACTCGTTTCCGGTCCGCTGGCGGGAGCCTGCTGGCTATTGCTTGGCTTCGCGGGGTTTCCATCGGCCGTATTGGCGGCGGCGGGCCGCGTCACCATCGTGTCGGACGGTGTCCCGCGCACCGCCATCCTCGTCCAGCACCGGCGCCTCAAGCAAGCGCGCCGGCCGGCCGTCATAATCATGCGCGGCGGCAGGGAGAAGGGCGCGCGCCTGCGGCGGACATTCGGCTTTGAAGAAATGGCGCGGTCGTCTGCTGCGATCCTGATATATCCGGAACCTCTAGGCGGCCATTGGGGGGACGCGGCAGGACCCGAGGCGCGCCGCGATTCGGTCTTTATCCATGATCTGATCGGGAAGTTTGTCGCCCGTGGAATTGCCGACCGGAGCAAGGTCTTTCTCGTTGGCATAGGCACAGGCGGGATGATGGCTTTGCGGCTCGCCTGCGACGAAATGAATCACTTCGCAGGGCTGGCCGTTATCGGGGCGAGCATGCCCGCCGATCTCGAAACGGCCTGCAAGCCGGCGCATCCGCTTCCCCTCATGATGGTTGCGGGCACCGCGGATACCGTGGTTCCCGTTCATGGCGGCAAGGCTAGTTCGCCGCATGGCAAGACGGAGCTTCTCTCCATCGACGCGACGCTAGGTCTCTTCGGCAAGTTTGCGGGCTGCGCTGGGGGCGTGACGACCACCATCTTCCCCAACAAGGACCTTCACGATGGCACCCGTGCCTATCTCGACCGGCTGAACAATTGTGCAATCCCGGTCGAAGCGGTCAGGATCGAAGGGGGCGGTCGCGCGCTCCCTGGTCTTTCGAGCGAAGCCGGACTCGGGCATGGCCTCGCCAATGGCGATGTCAATAGCGCGAAGCTCGTTTGGGATTTTTTCCGTCCCCTCGGCGGCTGAGCCCGGGCTTCCCTATCGCGCGCGAGCTTTACCTGTGCCCCGTTCTCGACGCGGCGCCGATAAATTCCCGGATGGTTCGTCCATCGTTGGCCCATCGAAATGCGTTTCAGGAAGCCGCGCCCATCCCGCCGCCCTCCGGGAAAGGCGCACGGAAGCGCTTTGCTACGCGGAATAATATCCGCAAAGTCGAGTTGAAGAGTGATCCTACCTGGTTTTGTATCATGGATGCACCGATCAATCGCTACGCGGGAGAAATCCTAATGGTATTGTAGTCGGAGCGTTACCGCATCGCATTAATCTCACGGTCGGTTGGCCGGAGGACCGAGTTCGGCCGGGGATTCTATGCGACGAGTTGGATTGAGCAGGCAAAGAGCTGGGCGAACATTCAAGCCAAGAAGCTTTCCGCGAAGGGTGAGAGAAAAGCGACGCCGAAAGCGGTGGTTTTGCGCTTCGACGTGAGTCGGGATAAACTGGCAGCGTTAGAGTCTGTCCGGTGACTTC
>QHBR01000072.1 GCA_003244015.1 Hyphomicrobiales bacterium
TCGATGAAAGGTCGGCGCCAATTAAGCCGACACCGCGGCGACCAAAACCGCCGACCGTCCCGCCTCAAGCGAATATTTTTCGAGGTGCCCGAAGGTCAACTCGTGGATCGCTCATTTCCGGTGTATTTGTTCAACAATCCGCATGGTCATGTCTCTTAGATGATCGGGATATAATTCCGGACTGTGTGAGGTGTTAACTTGGATTCGTTGCGCTGTACGCACCTGTACCGGAAAAGGAAACTCCGCCCATTCCCCTATCCGCGCGACCATCTTGCGCAAACCAGTCGTCATTGGAGCGCGCCGCTCGGTGAGAAAGACATACCGCGATTCCGGTTGCTCGCGCATGAGCCGGCGCAATGCCCGCATTTCTGTGCCGCCCATCGGGTGCACGTTCGGCGTTCCGTTCTTCAGACGCCGCACGTGGATCAGACCGCGCTCAAGGTCAACCTGATCCCAACGGAGTGAACACAGTTCCCCCGCCCGTAGCGTCCGCGATCGCGCGCGATTTTCCATGAGGAGACCGACTTCCTTGACGGTGAGATATTCGCGTGGCCGACGTGTTCTGTACACAGTCCAAGCGTGGTGGCACTGTCCCGTTTTCGGTGCTCGGTACCCGCCGCCGCGTCAAGATTTCACAAGGAAAAGTATAGCATCAAAAGTTGGAACTCTTCCATTTTGGGCTCTTTTCGGGACGGTTCATGGTACTATGCCCCACACTCTCGATCCCTCGTGTCGTGCAAATAACACCGGGTGTGCTACAATGTCCCGATGAAAACAGTTGAGGCAATCAGCGGCATGACCAGGACGTATACGTTCGTGTTCGATCCCGATCCAGAGGGCGGCTTCGTCGTCACCTGTCCGGCATTACCTGGACTCGTCACGCATGGCGCAACGATCGAGGAAGCCCGCATGATGGCGCGCGATGCCATGGAGGGCTACATCGAAGTCCTCATCGAGGATGGTGAGGAAGTGCCGGAGAGCGATGCACCGCAGGCCACTCCCCGCTTCGATCGTCTTGCCCATACCCTCCGCGCCGAGAAGGCAGCGGGACCAATTTTTGAGCAGCTGAGCGCCCAAATCGCCACGGCCGTATGAGCCGTCTGCCCGCGCTCAAACCGAAGGACGTTTTGGCAGCGCTCCAGCGGGCCGGATTTGCTATCGTGCGCGTGCGCGGAAGCCACTATCAACTTCTCAATCCGAGCACGAAGCAACGTGTGACGGTGCCCCACCATACGCACGATCTTTCAAAGGCGACTTTGGCCTCGATCCTGAAACAAGCTGGCTTGGCGATCGAGGATTTTCTCAAGCTCTTGTAGTGAGAAATCGGCAGTATTTTGGTCGTTCACTGCGTTGGCGTGTGGAAGGACTGCCGGTTTTGTAACCATCATCCGAAAAGAGCCTATAATGAGCCTAACAATCTAACCCGCTCAATCTAAGTTATTGATTTAATTGGCGACCCCGGCAGGGCTCGAACCTGCGACCTGCCGCTTAGAAGGCGGCTGCTCTGTCCAGCTGAGCTACGGGGCCCGCCGTGCCTTACGCCGGAGCGGTGAATTCATTGGCGTTCTTTTAACTTAGAAAACATTAGCTTACGGATCTATCCTCAGGTTAAATCTGACAGGAAGGCCTGCGTCAATGGGTCCATTGGTCGAGACGGGTCGATTTGAAATTATCGGAATAGCTTAGGATTTTCCGGGGCGCTGGCTTTGAGTCTTCGATCCGGCAGCTCAAGCCGTTTTTTTCAGCATAGGCAATGGCTTCTTCCTTGGTCGCGAAATTTAACCGCACCTGGCTCTTCATATCGCCCGAGCTCGTCCAGCCCATCAGTGGGTCGATCTCGCGCGCCGCGGCGGGTTCGAATTCCAAAATCCAAAGCTTGGCCCTGGCAATGCCAGATTGGGTCGCGGTCCGGGAGGGGCGATAAATCCGTGCGGTCATTTCTATAGCTCTGGTCTCGATGCGGTTTGGCGTTTACCCGGACTTAGGCGGCGTCATTCCCACGTTGGCTGGCTGTCGAGAGCCAGGCCGCGCGTGCGACCTGAGACATCGTGGCGGAGAGGGGGGGATTCGAACCCCCGATAGGCTTGCGCCTATGCCGCATTTCGAGTGCGGTGCTTTCAACCGCTCAGCCACCTCTCCGCGGCCTCTCAACAGGCGAGGCGGAGATAACATGGGCGAGCCTCGCATTACAAGCGCTGGCCGGACACCACGGTACGCTATCCCGCAGCGGTTTCCGCCTTCAAGCTGTCTGGATGCGGAAAGAGAACGATGTTGAAGCCGGCGTCCACGTGATGGATCTCCCCGGTGACGCCGCTCGAAAGATCAGACAGTAGATAAAGCGCGGCGCCGCCGATGTCGGCAAGGTCGAGGCCGCGGCGCAGCGGCGCATGCGCCTTCTGGAACGTGAACATCACCCGGCCATCGGCGATCCCGGCCCCGGCCAAGGTGCGGATAAGCCCCGCCGAAATCGCGTTCACCCTTATGCCTTGCGGACCGTAATCGGCGGCGAGATAGCGCACGCTCGCCTCCAGCGCCGCCTTGGCGACGCCCATCACATTGTAGTGGGGCATGACCCTGTCCGCGCCGGCGAACGTCAGAGTCAAAAGGGCGCCGCCCGGCTGCATGAGGGCCGCGGCGCGGCGGGCGATCTCGGTGAAGGAGAAGGCGGAGATCAGCATCGTGCGCGAAAAATTTTCCCGCGTCGTATCGGCATAGCGGCCGTTCAATTCGGCGCGATCGGAATAGGCGATACAGTGAACCGCGAAGTCGAGGCCGCTCCACATTTTCTCGATCGCCGCGAAAACCGCGTCGATCGAGGCGGCGTCCTCGACGTCGCAAGGCAAAACGAGCGCCGCGCCGAGACTTTCGGCCAGCGGCCGGACGCGCTTGCCGAGCGCCTTGCCCTGATAGGTGAAGGCGAGTTCCGCGCCTTGTCCGTAAACGGCCTTGGCGATGCCCCAGGCAATCGAATGATCGTTCGCGACGCCCATCACGAGGCCGCGCTTGCCGCGCATCAATCCGCCTTTGTCCGCCGCAAGCACCTCAGGCATCGACATGCTTCAAAACGAGGCTGGCGTTGGTGCCGCCGAAACCGAAGGAGTTCGACAAGACGGCACCTAATCGCACGCCGTCGCGGCGCTTGCGCACTATGTCCATATCCGCGAAAGCCGGATCGAGCTCCTCGATATTCGCGGACTCGCAAATGAATCCGTTTTGCATCATCAACAGCGAGTAGATTGCTTCCTGCACCCCGGTGGCGCCGAGGGAATGGCCGGTCAAGGATTTTGTCGCGGCGATCGGCGGACACCTTTCGGCCGCTCCGAAAACGGTTCTTATCGCCTCGATCTCCTTTAGATCGCCAATTTCCGTCGAAGTCGCATGGGGATTGATGTAATCGATCGGCGTTTTCACATGTTCGAGCGCCATGCGCATGCAGCGCACCGCTCCTTCGCCGGAAGGCGCGACCATGTCGTGGCCGTCCGAGGTCAAGCCGTAGCCGGCGATTTCGGCATAAATTTCCGCCCCCCGCGCGCGGGCATGCGCCAATTCCTCCAGCACCAATACCCCCGCGCCGCCGGCGATGACGAACCCGTCCCGATTCTTATCATAGGCGCGGGAGGCGCTCGCGGGACGGTCGTTGAAAGCCGAGGACATCGCGCCCATCGCATCGAACAGAACCGAGAGGGTCCAATCGAGCTCTTCGCAGCCGCCCGCGAACATCATGTCCTGCTTGCGGTATTGGATCATCTCATAGGCATTGCCGATGCAGTGGTTGGAGGTCGCGCAGGCCGACGAGATCGAGTAATTGACGCCCTTGATCTTGAACCAAGTGGCAAGCGTCGCCGAGGCGGTCGAGGACATCGCCTTTGGCACCGCGAAAGGCCCGATCTTTTTCGGTCCTTTGGTGCGTGCGATATCCGCGGCCTCGATGAGAGTCCGCGTCGAAGGCCCGCCCGAACCCATGATGATGCCGGTGCGCTCATCCGATATTTCATGCGGCGCAAGGCCCGCATCCAGGATCGCCTGGTCCATGGCGACATGGTTCCAGGCCGTGCCGCCGGCATGGAAACGCATCGCGCGGCGATCGACGATGCCGCCGGGGTCGAGCGTGGGCGCGCCATGAATCTGGCTGCGAAAGCCGAGTTCAGCGTATTTGTCCGCCTTGACGATGCCGGACTTGGCCTCCCGCAAGGAGGCGAGCACCTCCTTTGTATTGTTCCCGATCGAGGAGACAATCCCCATTCCGGTGACGACGACGCGTCGCATGCTGCAAAACTCCTGCTTGACGGCGCGGCCCCGGAGCCCGAAGCTGGGGGCGGCCTTTGTTCAAGGTCAAACAAGGCCGGCCGAAGGTTCAGGCCGCGGATGGAGTTGCGGCCTTGAACAAGCCAACCCTTATGTCCTTGGCCTCATAGATACGTGTCCCATCGGCCTCGAGCCAGCCGTCGGCGATGCCGAGCACCAGTTTGGTTTTGAACACGCGTTTCAGATCAACGCCGTAGATAACCCGCCTGACGGTGGGCAAGACCTGATCGGAAAATTTGACCTCGCCGACGCCGAGCGCCCGGCCGCGTCCAGTGAGGCCAAGCCAGCCGAGATAAAAGCCAAGCAGCTGCCAAAGCGCGTCGAGCCCGAGGCAGCCCGGCATCACCGGATCGCCCTTGAAATGGCAGCCGAAAAACCAGAGGTCCGGCTTGACCGACAATTCGGCCAAGATCACGCCCTTGCCGTTGGCGCCGCCTTGTTCGGAAACATCCGTGATTCGATCGAACATCAAAAGCGGCGGCAACGGCAATTGCGGATTGCCTGGCCCAAACAAGTCTCCCCGCCCGCAGGCGATGAGATCCTCATATTCGAAATTGGCGCGCCGCTCGTTCATGTCCGTTTCACTCTCGCCTCCCCGCCTAGCAGCCATGCGGGCTTGCTCCGGCGAAGTTCGCGCGCCTTCTAACACATCGACCGGCCAGCCGGAAGCCGCCGCGCCATCCGCTCGCCGCGTTGAGCGCCCCCAATTTCCGTTGGCGGGCGCCCTCATTATGCCCCGTTTGAGCCACTTGCTAGGCGGCATTCAAGTCCGGCATGCGGGCACACCAGGCTCCGGGCGTGTTTTTGTCGGTTTCGTGGTCCACGCCATTCCTCCGGCCGGCGAGATGGCGGAGGCCTTTATGTCCCGGTCCACGCCGCATTTTTATTCGCGGCCCAGGAATCGGGCGAAGCAACAATCGGCAAGCGGGGGTCCATGAAGTTCCGATACGACATCAATGCCTTGCGGGCGCTCGCGGTGACCGCGGTGGTCCTCTTTCATTACAAGGTCGATTTTGTTCCTGGCGGTTACGTTGGAGTCGATGTTTTTTTTGTGATCTCCGGCTATCTCATGACGGCCATCATCATGGGGAGATTGGCCAACGGCAAATTCAGTATTTGGGACTTTTATTACGACCGGGCGAAGCGCATCATTCCCGGTCTCATGGGCATGTGCTTTGTCCTGCTTGCCGCAGGATATTTCTTGTTGGAACCGGTAACCTATCGTTATCTTGGCTCGACGTCGATTGCCGCTTTGCTCTTCTATTCGAATTTCCATTTCTGGGTAACAACTCGTTATTTCGATCCGCTGAGCGATACCAAATGGCTCCTGCATACCTGGAGCCTTTCGGTGGAATGGCAGTTTTATTTGATTTATCCAATTATTCTCATCGGCCTGCACGCAGCCAAGAAAACAAGACGCATTATCGTTCCCATACTCTGGTCTTTGGTTTTTTTGTCCTTTCTATTGTGTGTTTGGTCGGCGACGTTTCATCCAGTAGCGGCTTTCTACCTTCTGCCACAAAGGGCGTGGGAATTGCTCGCGGGCGGGATTGTCGCCTTGCAATTCAGGAATAGCGAGCGGAAATATTCCTGGATACTTCTGGCCAGTGGGTTTGTGTGCATAGGCATATCGGTATTTTTCTATAACAAAGACATGCCTTCTTACTGGGCTTTGCTGCCGGCGATCGGCACATGCCTGGTCATCGCGGCCAACCGGCCGGACTCTTTGCCCTTTAAAAACCAAATCATCCAAACAACCGGAAAATGGTCCTATTCGATTTATCTCTGGCATTGGCCGATCGCGGTCGCGGCGGTTTACTTCGATTTCGCAAAGACAAAGGATTTCAATGTGGTGCGCGAAGTCTTGATTCTCGCGGCGGTGGTAATTGCGTCGGGCGGTCTTTTGCTGTCGTCGATCAAACGGGTTTCGAACGAGACACTGGCGGCGAGACGACTTCCCGGAATAATAGCCGGCGCAAGCGCGCTCGCGCTTATCGTGGGTTTTGCGAGCATGGTGACGATTAATGAAGGACTGCCGAACCGCCGGCCGGATATTGCAAGAGAGCTCGAAGGCTACGCCGCCGCAGCCGTTGACTGGGACTATCCGTCTCGATACGAAGGTATGGATCCGGTCGGCAATTTGCGACCCCTCCAGCTCGGTCCAGCGAACGATCGCGGCACCCTCTTCATCGGCGATTCCCTCGCCGAGCAAATTTATAGCCGGTTTGCCGAAACCGCGAAACTTAACCCTGAGACTTCCTTTACATTTCTGGCATCGCCGGCTTGTCCGCCGGTCACCGGCATTCGAATGGTTCACGACAAGTATAATTGCAATGGCTTCTTCGAAAAGGCATTGCAATTCGCCGAAGCACGTGATTTCACCCGCATCATGCTCGTATCGAAGTGGGATGCTTACTTCAATCCCGCGAATGGACTGATTTGTTTTCCGACCGGCGACGGTTGCCGCTTGGAGCCGAAGCGATCTTCGTATTTTAAACATCTCGATAACGCGCTCGCCACCTTGCGCTCCCGCCTCCTGGAATTCAGGAAGCGCAGAGTCGAGATCGTCATCGTCGGAGCTATGCCATCGGGCAATTGGGATGTGCCGATTGAGCTCGCCAAACGAAAATTTTTAAGAATGGAAACGCAAAATATCGAATACATCGACCAAGATGAATTCGAGGACAATGGCGCACCGTTAAAGAGCCGATTGGTATCCCTTGCATCGTCCGTCGGCGCGAAATTCGTCGATCCACTCCCCTTCCTTTGCGCCAATCACCGCTGTCCCACGGTAGACAAGGATGGGGTGCCTTACTTTAAAGACCGGGGGCATTATCGCTCGGCGGCGGTCAAGACGGCACGGTTTCATTTTCTGGACGACGCCACCGGGGTCAACAGCCGGGTGAGCGCCGCGCCCGCGCCGCGGGCTAACATTCCAGGGCACCTCGAAAAATATT
>QHBR01000005.1 GCA_003244015.1 Hyphomicrobiales bacterium
TTTTCGGGTTCTCAAGGCGTAGGAGTATAGCATCCTGGCTTGTTGAACGCCGTCTCGTCCGATGCCGCAAGTTTTCAGCTTACCGTTCAAGGACAGGGCCGCGCATCCCCTGGCCGGCGTCACGGTGGTGCAAATCATTCCCGACTTGAGGTCAAACCCCACGGCGCGCGCGGCGATCGAAGTCGCGGCGGCGCTTGGCGCGGCGGGGGCGCGCGCGCTCGTTGCTTGTGCAGGCGGCCGGATGGAGGGAGGCTGCAAGCCAAGGGCGGCGTCTTCGTGCCATTTCCCTCGCGCACCAAAAACCCGCTCGCCATGGCCCTCGTGCGCCGCCTCGCCCGTCTCATCGCGGCGGAAAACGCCGATATCGTGCATGTGCGCTCGCGCGCACTGGCCTGGGTTGCCTATGGCGCGACCCGCCTCACGAAGACGCCCTTCGTCACCACTTTTCCCTCTGTCTGCGAAGGCTCCAACCCCATTACCCGCCGCTATAACTCGGTGTTGGCGCGCGGCGCTGCGGTGCTCGCCGGTTCAAACTTTGCCGCGCGCCTCGCCGCCAACCTCCATCCGCCGGCGGAAGGCAATACCCGCGTCGTTCATCATGGCCTCGATTGCCAAGTCTTCACGCCGGATGCGGTTGCGCCCGCCCACGTGCAAGCGGCGCGACGGCACTCTAAGGTCGCGCCGCATGAGCGAATTGTGCTTCTGGCGGCAAAGACACGCCCCGGCAGCGGCCACAAAATTCTAATCGAGGCGGCGGGACTTTTATCGCGAAGCGGCCTCGCCGGGGTCAAATTCATCCTTTCCTGCGACAAGGACGAAAACAGCGCGCTTGACCGCGGTATCGACCGCGCCATTGCGACGGAAGGGCTGCAAGGGATCATGTACCGCTCCGGCCATTGCGACATGCCCGCGGCGCTTCTCGCCGCCTCGATCGTTGTCGTGCCGGCGACCGAGGCGAGAGCTTTTGGCGACGCCGCGGTCCAGGCCCAGGCCATGGGAACGCCGGTCATTGCCGCCAATCTGGCTGCCGCACCTGAAACCGTTCTCACGCCGCCCATGGTCGAGGAGTCCTTGCGTACGGGCTTTCTCGTCGAGCCAGGCGACGCGGCGGCGCTGGCGCTAGCGATCGCCACGTTTTTAGACCTCGGGGCCACCGCCAGCGGCAAGATCTCGTCGCGCGCCAAGAAACATGTCGAGACGTGCTTTTCGGCCGCGCAGATGTGCGCTGCAACCCTCGAAGCCTACGTGGATGTGCGGCGCGGCGGCGCACGATGATCGCAAGATTTTTCGGCATGCCCGGCGCCGGTTCGATGGCGAGGGCCTTGGCAAGTTGGTTTTTCGCCAGCCGCCAAGCGATCTCTTCATTGACTTCGCGCGGCAATCAACCGATGTTTTACCGGGGTCCGGCAATCGTCGTGAAGATCATTCTGATTCGCGCGTGCCGCCGGGTTCGATTTGTCCATTTGAGGAGAATAAGCCATTCGCCGTCCAATGAAGGCCCCGCCGGTTCCGCAGAAGGACGGGCCGCGTATAAACCGTGAAATCCACGCTCGCGAAGTTCAATTAATCGATGCCGAAGGCCAAAACCGTGGTGTCGTGGAGACTATTCAAGCCCAGCAATCGGCCGACGAAGCGGGACTTGATCTTGTCGAAATCGTTCCAGCGGCCAATCCCCCGGTCTGCAAAATCCTCGATTATGGCAAATTCCGCTTCCTGGAGCAGAAAAAATCCGCGGAAGCCCGGAAAAAGCAAAAGATCGTCGAGATCAAGGAGATCAAGCTGCGGCCGGGAATCGACGACCATGATTACGGCGTCAAGATGAAAGCCGTCCGCCGGTTTTTCGAGGAGGGCGACAAGGTGAAAGTCACCTTGCGGTTCCGCGGCCGCGAGATGGCGCATCAGGATCTGGGGTTCCGGCTGCTCGAGCGGGTGAAATCCGAGACCCTGAATATCGCCAAGGTCGAAGCCGAACCTTCCATGGAAGGCCGCCAGATGATCATGGTGCTCGCACCGAAATAGAGCTGGCGGGCCTTTGCTTGGGAGGCGGCCACTTCGTGGTGCCGCTCCCCGTTGGCAGGACGTGCCATCGGCAATTCGGAGCGGGACGAGATCTCACCGCCAGGCACGGTTCGCGTAATCGATGGCGTAATTTTGCGGCGCATTTGCAATCGCGGCCATGCCGCAGAGCACCGCATCCTCGGCGAGGATCAGCCTTGCGCCAATGGCGCGCATCATCTCGCGATAGGGCGCTTTATCCTCGAACGCCGCGCGAAATTTTTGCCTATCGCAAAACTCCACGATCCTTGGCAAAATCCCGCCCGAAAAGGTGACGCCCCCCTTGGCCAGGAAAGCGAGGGCGAGATCGCCCGCGAAGCGCGCGGTCAGGGTCCAGCACAGCCGCAGAGTCGCCGCTTCCTCGCCGCCTGGTTGCGCGTGCGCTCTTTCGATCAAGACGATTTCGCTCGATTCCGCCGCGGCCTTGCCCGCCGCCGTGCACCTCGCCCGGTGCAGCCGCATGAGACCCGGCCCAGACAGGAGTGTTTCGGCGCAGACCCGGCCAAGCGAGCCTCTGTCGAGATACGGCCAAAGCGCGGTTTCTTCGGCTTCGAGCGGCCCAAAACCCATGTGCCCCGCCTCGCTTGCCAAGGCAAAATGGCGACTTTCGACGTCGAGCAAGACGGCCACGCCAAGGCCAGTGCCTAGCCCCATGATAAGTTGCGCGCCGGGCGTTGGCGCGAAGGCGCCGATCGGCTGGACCCAAGCGGATTTTAGGACCGGCAGGCTAAGAGCCTGAGCTTCGAAATCATTAAGGAGAAGGCCTTGATCGAGCCCGACCTTTGCCGCTACGTCGGCGCCGTCGATCGTCCAATCCGCGTTGGTCATCTTGACGGCGCGCCCGCCAACCGGGCCGGCGGCGCAGGCGATCAATGAACGCGGCCTGATATCGAGGCCGGCGAAGATCGCCACAAGAGCGTCTTCGAGACCGGGGAAGTCCTTGGTCTTGAGATGCGGCCCCGCCTCGAGCGGCGCGCCGGACGCTGGCACAAGCGCAAACCGCGCATTCGTGCCGCCAATGTCGCAAAGGAGAACCGGAAAGGGAAATTTCACGCCGCGAGACTTTCATGAATTGCAAATTTTTGAGAATGCGCGCGAAAGGATACGGTCCGACACCCAAAACCATCGAGAAGGCAGGACTTCAAGCTCGTTTTTCACTACCATCCGCTGTTCCCGCCCGGCAAGGACCAGACGCCCTATCGAAAATTCGCCTCGGGCTCGCGCCGCTCGAGCCAACCCGAACATGACAATCAGAGCCATCAAAAGCGCTCGGGCGGAGCAGAGGCAATGACAATGTAGACGAGCATAGCCGGGAACTCGTCGCAATAGAGGAAGGTTTCCAATTTGGTTGGTCGGCGCTCGCCAACGCCAATCGGCTTGTCGCCAAAGTGGGCAGCGCCGCCCGCGCGGGATGGCACGGCCGGGACGATTCCGCCGTTCCGGGAACGGGCGCCTTGGTTAGGGGGCGACCTGCAAACTCTGCGCAATGTCCTGCGCGGCACCCCGCCGGACCTGCCTCGCGGCGAGCGGCTGCTGTTGCCGGTGCCCGGCGGCGACCGGCTGGCGGCGCGGTTCGACCGGCGGGCCGACCCCATTGCCAGGCCGCTTGTCGTGCTCGTGCATGGCCTCGCAGGCTCTGAGACGAGCAGATCCGTGGTGGCGAGCATGCGGCATCTCTACGGCCAAGGCTGGTCGGTCTTGCGCCTAAACCTACGCGGAGCCCTCCCGTCTCTCCCGACCGCCGCCGGGCACTACCATGCCGGCCGGACCGAGGATCTGGCGGAGGCCCTGCGCGGACTGCCGGCCGATCTTACACGATATGGGATCGTACTGTTTGGCCATTCGCTGGGCGGCAATCTCGTGCTGAAATTCATGGGCGAAGGCGGGCACGGCCTGCCGGTGCTGGCCGCTGTCGCGGTGTCTACCCCGATTGATCTGGCGGCGACGTGTGCTCGGATGATGAGCCGGCGCAACTTCGTCTATCATCGCTACATGCTCGATGCGATGAAACGCGAGGCGCTGGCGCCGGGCGCGGCGGTGAGCACATCCGAGCGGGCCGCCATCGCCGCCGCCAAGAACGTCTATGAATTCGACGACCGCTTCATCGCGCCGCGCTTCGGCTACCGGGATGCCCAGGACTATTACGAAAGCAATGCCGCCAAGCACTTCCTTGCGGGCATCGCGCGGCCGACGCTGGTCCTGCACGCGCTGGACGATCCTTGGATTCCGGCGGCGTGCTACACTGCGATCGACTGGTCGCGCCTGCCGATGATCGAGGCAGCGCTGACCCCACGCGGCGGGCATCTGGGGTTCCACGGCCGGGGCAGCCGCATCCCTTGGCATGACCTGGTGACGAATTGGTGGCTCGCGCGAAGAGTGGACTCTTGGAGTTGGCCAAAGAGCTTGGCAACGCCCTAAACCTATCCTTCGTGCACCGCGAGCCTTGCCCGCGCCCGCAGCTTTTCTGTTTCGCTCTTCAACTGCCCGCAGGCGGCCAAAATGTCGCGCCCGCGCGGGGTGCGCACGGGGCTCGCATAGCCCGCGTCAAACACAATACCGGAAAATTTCTCGATGCGCCCCCAGTCCGAACATTCGTAAGGCGCGCCGGGCCAAGGATTGAACGGTATGAGATTGATTTTTGCCGGAATCCCCTTGAGCAGCCGGACAAGCTCCCGCGCGTCGGCGGGCGAATCGTTGATATCCTTCAGCATCACATATTCGAAGGTGATGCGCCGCGCGTTGGAGGCGC
This sequence comes from Hyphomicrobiales bacterium, assembly GCA_003244015.1. GTDB lineage: Bacteria > Pseudomonadota > Alphaproteobacteria > Rhizobiales > Beijerinckiaceae > Methylocapsa. Next base: position 4,805 of record QHBR01000005.1, read on the forward strand.
CGGGATAGGCCCAGCAGGCGGCAAGGAGGTCGTTGATCGGATATTTCTTGTTGAGCGGCACGAGTTTGTCGCGCAATTCGTCGCGCACCGCATGAAGCGAGATGGCGAGCATCGCGCCGGTCTCGCGGCCAAGCTCTTCCATGCGCGGCACGACGCCCGCCGTCGAGACCGTGATCCGGCGCTTCGACAGCGCGAGGCCGTCGCCATCGGAAATCACCGCCACGGCGTCGCGCACATTGGCGAAATTATAGAGCGGCTCGCCCATGCCCATGAAAACAATATTCGACACCGCGCGAAGCCCTTCGCCCGGCACGAGCCCGTCGTCTGGCGGCAGAGTTCCCGGAAAATCCCCAAGTCTTTCCCGCGCGATCAAAACTTGGCAAATGATCTCGCGGGCCGTCAAATTGCGGACAAGCTTTTGCGTTCCCGTGCGGCAAAAGCCGCAGCTGAGCGTACAGCCGACCTGGCTCGAAACGCATAAAGTGCCGCGATCGCTCTCGGGGATATAGACGCATTCGACCTCGGCGCCCTTGTCTTGCGCGCCAGTGGGGTCGAGCCTCAGCAGCCATTTCCTTGTGCCGTCGCGGGAAATTTGCTCGGCGACAATTTTGGGGCGGGCAAGGGTAAAGTGCTCCGCCAAGGCGGCGCGCAAAACCTTGCTGACATTGGCCATCGGTTCGAAGGAAGTTGCGCCCGCGTGGTAAATCCAATGCCAGAGCTGCGCCACGCGCATGCGGATTTCGCGCTCCGGCACCCCTGCCCCGGCAAGTGCCGCGGCAAGCTCGCGCCGGGTGGCGCCCGCAAGCGAAACCTGGCCGCGATTGGCCCGATCGTCAAGCTGTTCAAGAGGTTCGGCGAGCGTGGACATGATTGGGGTGCGCTTTTAGCATGGCGGCCTGGATTTTTCCACGATTTCTCCGGTGAGTGGCAGGGCAGTCGGGCGCAGCCGCTGGGCCGTGGCGAACAGCCTGCATTATATCCCCGGTTGCCGCGGCATGACCGGCGAGCCTTGGGAAATGGCCCGGCGACGGATGCTGCGCCTATTTGTCAACGTTGAGCGCCGACCCAAAATCCGCGATGGTATTTCAGATGATAGGATCGCTCCCCGCGAGCCTTGCGGCGTAGCGGGCCATCAGATCGACTTCGAGATTGACGTCGGTGCCGACTTCTGCGGCGCCCCAGGTCGTTACTCTCAGCGTATGCGGAATGAGCAGCACCGAAAAACTATCGCCTTCCACCCGGTTGACCGTCAGCGACGTGCCGTCGAGCGCGACGGAGCCTTTTTCGGCGATGAAACGCGCGAGGTCATGCGGAGCTTTGACCTCGATGCGCCGCATTCCGTCGAAATCCGCGATCGCGGCGATTTCCGCCACTCCGTCCACGTGCCCGGTCACGATATGGCCGCCAAGTTCGTCGCCAAGTTTGAGCGCCCGCTCCAAATTTAGCCTTGTGCCACGCCTCCAATGCCGCGCGGTCGTGCGGGCAAGCGTTTCCGCCCCGACGTCGGCCTCGAACCAGCGGCGATTGCCGCTTTCGCCACAAGCGACGACGGTCAGGCACGCGCCGCCGCAGGCGATCGATGCGCCGGTCGCGATCGTCCCCGCCGGATAGGAACAGGCGATGCGCAGATGGTTTAACGTGGCCCCTGCATCAACCCGTTCCACCTCGCCGACATCACTCACAAGGCCCGTGAACATTTATGGCACTCTTTCGTGGCGTGTGAGCCGGTCCGCGCCGATCATTCGCGTTTCCGCGAGGCGATAATGCGTGGGACCGCCAAGCAGGGCCGTCGTGTCCGCGCCGAGGCCCAAAACGCCTTTGCGTCCGAGAGGATCAGACGCGGTAAAAATAAGGACTTCATCGGCGAGCCCCTGCCCTATCAATCCCGCCGCCACGCGCGGGCCGCCCTCGCTGAAAATCCGGGTCAAGCCGCGCGCGGCCAAGAGTTCCAACGCGGCATCAAGGTCGACGCGCCCGCCCGCATCGCGGCGCACGCGGGCGACCTCGATGCGCGCCTCGCGCAACCGCTCGGCCCTCGCTTCGGTTGCTCCTTCGCCGGCGATGGCCAGGGTAGGAATCCTCGCCGCCGTCGCTGCGAGCCGCGCTAGAGTCGGCAGACGAAGATCGCTGTCGAGCACCACGCGCAAAGGCGTTCGGTCTTCGAGGCCGGGAAGCCGCACGCTCAATAGGGGATCGTCCGCCAAGACGGTGCCGATACCAGTTATCACCGCATCGTGCATCGCGCGCATGATATGCACGAGCCCATTGCCCGCCGCGCCCGTAATGACAAGACGCGGATCCCCGGCCGGTCCCGCCACATAAGAATCCGCCGTCACGGCGAGTTTCAATGTGACCATCGGGCGCTTGCGGGTAACTCGAAAAAAATGGCCGAGATTGGCCCGCCGCGCCTCCTCCGCGAGCACGCCGCGCGTCACTTCAATGCCGGCGTCAGTCAAGATTTGCGCGCCCGAACCGCTTGCGCGGGAATCGGGATCGTCGACGGCATAGACCACGCGGCCTACCCCCGCCGCGATAATCGCATCGGTGCACGGCAGCGTCTGCCCATGATGGCTGCAAGGTTCCAACGTCGCATAGAGCGTCGCGCCGGGGGCTTGCGCTCCTGCCTCGCGCAAAACCTCGGTTTCCGCATGCGGGCGGCCGCCGGGCTTGGTCCAGCCGCGCGCCACGATGACGCCATCCTTGACGATGAGAGCGCCGACCGCGGGGTTTGGCGCGCACAGCCCGAGCCCGCGCCGCCCAAGGGCGAGCGCCGCCGCCATGAATCGCGCGTCCGCGCAAGATTGGATCATGCCAGGCCCGGCGACCGCGCAATTGCCGGAGGCGGCGTTGTTTCGTCTTCCGGGGCCTCGCCCTCGCCATTCGCGAGTTCGTCGATCAACGTGTTGAAGTCCCGCGCTTCGCGAAAATTGCGATAGACCGAGGCGAAGCGCACATAAGCGACGCTGTCGAGCCCGCGAAGACCTTCCATGACGAGCCCGCCGATCCGGCCGCTCGGAATTTCGCTCTCGCCCTGACTTTCGAGCTGGCGCACGATTCCATTCACCATCCGCTCGACCCGGTCCGGCTCGACGGGCCGCTTGCGCAAAGCGACCTCAATCGAGCGCATAAGCTTTTCGCGGTCGAAAGGCACCCGTCGGCCGGACTTTTTCAAGACCATCAGTTCGCGCAATTGCACGCGCTCGAACGTCGTGAACCGGCCGCCGCAATCGGGACAGGCCCGGCGCCGGCGAATGGCCGACGCATCGCCGGCCGGGCGGGAGTCCTTAACTTGGGTATCGAGACTGCCGCAATAAGGACACCGCATGGCGGACCGGCCTCAAAGCATGATCTTATATAAACGCGGACCGGGTTTCGCGACAAAATCATGCGAACAAAGTTTGGAACGCGATCGAACGGCCTCGCCCAGATCGCGTTCCAGCTATCTCAGGCGCAAACGATCCCCGGCCTCAATAGATCGGGAATCGCTGCGTCAACTCGCGCGCGCCTGCCTTGACTTTGGCTTCGACAGCGGCGTTGCCCGTCTCGCCGTGCTTGGCCAAGCCGTCCAAGGTTTCGGCGATCAGTTCGCCGACCTTTTTGAATTCGGCAATGCCGAAACCGCGCGAGGTCGCGGCCGGCGTGCCTAAGCGGATGCCGGAGGTCACCGTGGGGGTCGCGGTATCGAACGGCACGCCGTTTTTGTTGCAGGTGATCCCGGCCCGCCCGAGCGCCGCTTCCGCCGCCTTGCCGGTGAGCTGCTTTGGCCGCAGATCGACCAGCACCAGATGATTGTCGGTGCCGCCGGTGGTAATGGCGTATCCGCGCTCGCCGAGCGTCGCGGCAAGTGCCTTGGCGTTGTCGGCGACCTGCCTCGCGTGCAGCTTGAATTCGGGCCGGAGCGCCTCGCCGAAGGCGACTGCCTTGGCCGCGATCACATGCATCAGAGGGCCGCCTTGGAGGCCCGGGAATATCGCCGAATTGATTTTTTTGGCGATCGCCTCGTCATTGGTGAGAACCAATCCTCCGCGCGGGCCGCGCAAGGTCTTGTGGGTCGTCGAGGTGACGACGTGGGCATGCGGGAGCGGCGACGGATGCACGCCGCCCGCGACAAGGCCTGCGAAATGCGCCATGTCGACGAAAAGATAAGCGCCAACCGAATCCGCAATCGCTCGGAACCCGGCAAAATCCCAATAGCGCGGATAGCCCGAGCCGCCGGCGATGATGAGCTTCGGCTTGTGCTCTTCGGCAAGCCGCGCGACCGCGTCCATGTCGATTCGATTGTCGTCCCGGCGAACCCCATAGGGGACTGGCTTGAACCATTTTCCGGAGACATTCACCGGCGAGCCATGGGTCAGATGGCCGCCCGCCGCAAGATCGAGCCCCATAAAAGTATCGCCCGGCTGCAATAGCGCGAGAAACACCGACTGGTTCGCTTGGCTGCCGGAATTTGGCTGCACATTGGCGAATTTGCAGTCGAACAGCCGGGTCACGCGCTCAATCGCCAGAGTCTCGGCGATATCGACGAATTGGCAGCCGCCATAATAGCGCCGGCCGGGATAGCCCTCGGCGTATTTGTTGGTCAAAACCGACCCTTGCGCTTCGAGCACGGCCTTGGAGACGATGTTTTCGGAGGCGATAAGCTCGATTTCATGTTGCTGGCGGCCGAGTTCCAGCTCGATCGCCTTGGCGATTTCGGGATCGGCCTCGGCAAGCCCCGCCGCGAAAAAAGGATTTGACTCTGTGCGGCTCGTGACGGTTTGGCTCATGCTGCGAGTTCCTACGATAGCGGCTAGGGATAACAGAGAGATTGGATAGCATGTCGTTTTGCCCGCGTGAAGGCGCTGGCGTAGCTTCTGAACGCCAAAAGGCTGCTTCGGGAAATCCAACCCAAAGCACGGCGGTTGGTTCGGCCCGGGAACTTTTGGCCAATCGTACCAAAATGTTTC
>QHBR01000137.1 GCA_003244015.1 Hyphomicrobiales bacterium
TAACCCGAACCACGGAGAACCCCTCAAATCATGCAATCCGTCTCAAATGTGTCCGAGCCTGGACACCGCTATTGGCGGCCAAAAATCCCCGCTGGGATTTTAGATGATGCGCGTACGGTGGGGCGAGGATGACTTTCCCGCCAATTTCCATCGCGCGGCAAGGCGAGGAACGCGTCTAGCCTCGCGATGACGGCTGCGGCGTCCAGCGCTGGAGGCTTAGGGCATTCGCGCGGGGCTCCGCCGCCGGTCGCGCCGCGTTGCGCCGCCGGGAACGCGAAAATGCCGCGCCCGGGATCACGCCGTTTCAGAAATGGCTCCGCCTTCCCGCATGACGCCCGCGCGACGCTCGCCGATCGCGGCGGGCACGTCCAACATGGTGGCGCCGATCTTCCGCAACATCCGCCAGCCATGGTGGACGATCATACCCGCCGTCCGAAACCACCGCCAGCGTACGATCGCGGCCCGGCGCATCGCGCCAGGAAGACCGCGGCATTCGTTGAAACTCTCGGCGGGAATTTGCGGCTTTATTTTCTGTCTCCCTATGCGCCGAATCGCAATCGCGACGAGTTGGTGTAAAAACATCTGAAAGAGGATACCGCCGGCCGCGTGGCCTTCACCGGCAAGGGCGACTTCCGGCGCAAGGTTCGATCGTCCATGCGCCACCTGCAAAACAATCCCAAAAAATCCGCTCCTGTAGATCGGACTTGCCTGAATGCTCACGCCGGAAAAGCCTCTGCCGTAGCCCGTTGCTTGCGACGAGCGTTCATCCGAACGCCCTATGCGTCCTTGACATGCTCGATCCGCTCGCCAAACTCGCCGCCATACGATAAAAGGCGCGGTGCGCTTTTCCTCGGCCCCGCCCGAAATCTCAAATCCCAATTTTTTGCAGATCAGCGCATTGCAGGCGCCAAGCGAACCAAACATTGAGATTTCAAGGACCGCCCGATCTCTGACGTATTCCAGGAAGAACGAGCGAGCCCGATGGCGGCGCGCGGTCCGCCGGCCGGATCGTCCTTGCGAAGTCCCATGCGGAACGCATCGCCATCATCTTCGACAACGAGGCGGCGGCCGGCCATCCCCGCAACTTCCGGCGCGGCAAGATCATCGGCGATCCCTGGCATTATCTCCCGGTTCTGGTGAAGTGCCTCGCCTTGCTGCGTCTGAAGCTCGAACCCGCGGCCGATTGTGGCCCCGCCGGCAGCATAAGGAAGATTGCCTGATGGAACGCCATGCGACCCTCGACGTCATGAGCGAACTCAAACTCTCCAGCAGACGCGCCAGCTTCGAGCGACCGCCTGGCCGGGAAGATCCTGCACTACGATCGCATGGTCATCGGCGAACCGGGATAGAGGCCGTTCAGCCAGTCCGGCGGCCAGTTGCTGTTCCACCTGATCGGCAAGCTCTATTTGAACACGTCGCTGACGATCGCCGCCAATCTCGTCGCCAGAGCGAAGCGCATCGAATGCCCCTGATACGCGGAGAGTCGACGAAGGGGCCGGTTGGCCGCGGGTATCCGGCGCCGCCAAAATAACCGCCGCCATGCCCGGCCGGCAAAACCAGCTGGCGGTTCGAAAACCGGGGCTCAAAGAAGCTTCCCCAATCCACAGGGATTACCGGCGCGGGGGCAAAGGCGCCCCCCGCCCCCGCCAGCGCAGTGGCTCGCGCGGCGTCGGCCGCGGGTCCCTCTTCAGCACTCCATGGATAAGTCGATTCGTTCAGGAGGGGCCGGAATTGGGCAAAAGCGGGGCCGCTATTCCAAGCGATTTGACAGGCACTCGTCGGCGGCTTCATCTTGATCAATTCCGTCCAGACGGCCTAGGGTTCAATCGTCACGTGATCTTTGCGGCCAGCGTCCATGACGCGCCATTGTAGCGGAGGCGAGAGGCGAGAGGCCGACCTGAAAAGATCGCCTTATTCAAACTCGCCCACTACTGAAAAGCGAGGAAGCATAATTCGTAACCTTTTGGGGTAGGGCGGGAGGGAGGTAAGGCGATGCGCGACAATCTGGATCAATGGCCGAGCGAATTACGGCTGAGGGAAAATGGCCGTATCCTTAGCGTCAGTTTCGAGAGCGGCGACACTTACGATCTATCCGCCGAATATCTGCGGGTCATGAGTCCCAGCGCGGAAGTCCAGGGCCACCGGCGGGAAGAACGCTTGACCATCGGCGGCAAACGGCATTGCAGCGTGACCGGGATCGAGCCGGTCGGCACCTATGCGGTGCGGCTGATCTTCGACGATTTGCACTCCACGGGCATCTTCACCTGGGACTATCTCCATGAGCTCGGCTCGCGCCATGTCGAGAAATGGGCGGTCTACGAGGCGGAGCTCAAAACCAAGGGGCTCAGCCGCGACCGGGCGGGACAGGCGTGACGGAGTATCCGCGGCACCTTGGACCATGAACCGGCGGGAGCGCGGCGAGGCTTGGCGTTTCGTCTTGCCCATTCTGGCAGGAGCGAAGACGTGAAGCGAAGGCGCTCGCTTGCCCCCGCACCGCGATCCCGCGCCGTCGGCCGAGCCTCCCGGCCTTGCCATGCGATGTAAAGCCACCGCACTCGCGTCATCCAAAATACCATCGCGGATTTTGGGAATAATTCCGAGCATTGCTGGTGCAAGAGTGGTATGTTTTCCCGGCGTACAGCGGGAAAGAAAAGGAAATTGAGACCGGCGTAGTCTAGCCGCGGTTACGCAAGTAAAAAATTGACGGCCGGCGGCGCGGTCCCCGGAGCAAGAGAGAGCGACGTGAAACTCCGGGTCGGTTACGAACTGCAATACGAGTTTCCGCAGCCGACGCCGCTGATCGCGATGCTCAATATCCATTTCTCGCGCGTTGCGGATCTCGCGGCGCCGGATCACATCGTCATCAGCCCCTCGGTTCCGATCTCTTGCTACCGCGATGGTTTTGGCAATTGGTGCAGCCGGATTGTTGCGCCCGCGGGGCATGTGCGCTTGTCGACCGACGCTGTCGTAACCGATTCCGGTCTGCCCGATCCGGTGGCGGCGGACGCCGGCCAGATCGCGGTGGAGAATCTTCCCGAAGAGTCCATCGTCTTTCTTCTCGCGAGCCGTTTCTGCGATAGCGATCGCATGTTGGATCTGGCCTGGACTTTGTTTGGGGGGACGCCGCCGGGCTGGGCGCGCGTCCAGGCAATCTGTGATTTCGTAAATCAGCGGATCAATTTCGGCTACGAGCACGCCCGGGTGACAAGGACGGCGTCGGAAGCCTATCAGGAAGGTTACGGCGTCTGTCGCGACTACGCGCATTTGGCCGCCGCGTTCTGCCGCGCCTTGAACATTCCGGCGCGCTATTGCACCGGCTATCTCGGCGACTTCGGCACGCCGCCACCTTTTCCGCCCGGCGATTTCGCGGCGTGGTTCGAGGTCTACCTCGGCGGCCATTGGTATACTTTTGACGCGAGGAACAACGTGCCGCGCATCGGCAGGGTTTTGCTGGCGCGGGGACGCGATGCGGCGGATGTCGCGATCACAACAACCTTCGGGCCCAATACCCTGACGGGCTTTCGGGTCTGGACCGACGAAATTTTGGAAAGGCCGGCATAGCGGTCCTTCGGGGTTTGGGCGCGGAGCTGCCGATCACAGTCACGAACAAGCTCCAGAAGAGCGCACTATAGATTTGCGTCTGGCCGAGACACAACTTTAAGAATAGTTGCTGCACCTGCCATTTCGAACTGATCTGGTTAGGGTACACAAGATTTTATTGCCTGCTGCATCGCAGCGAACTGGCCTTTGAACTGATCTGTAGTAGATCCAGGAGTTAGGGCCGAAACATGATGCTGGGCTTCGGCAACATGTGTGTCCACATAACTACATTGCCGCGCACTAAACTCTCACTCAGCCCAATTTTATTCGGTAGTAAAATGTGTCGTTTCAACATAGTATGAATTTATTAGTGTATACTTTGTAAAAATGCCAAGTGCTTTCTTGTACTGCTCTCGGCCTTTTTCAAATTCCCCGACTAAAAACAAGGAATTAGCATATGGGCATGTCGAAAAATAT
>QHBR01000050.1 GCA_003244015.1 Hyphomicrobiales bacterium
TGCGCGACGAGGTGCTGCCGAAGAACATTTTGATGATCGGTCCGACCGGTTGCGGCAAGACCGAGATTTCCCGCCGCCTCGCCAAGCTCGCCGGTGCGCCCTTTCTCAAAGTAGAGGCGACGAAATTCACCGAGGTCGGCTATGTCGGCCGCGATGTCGAGCAGATCGTCCGCGATCTCGTCGAGACCGCGATCATGATGGCTAGGGAAGAAAAGCGCAAGGCGGTCGCGGCGCGCGCGCAGCTTGCCGCCGAAGAGCGGGTCTTGGATGCTCTCGTCGGCACCACGGCGTCGGCGTCCACCCGCGATAGTTTTCGCAAACAGCTGCGCGCGGGAGACCTCGACGACAAGGAGATCGAGATCGAGATCGCCCAGCCCACGTCCTCGATGCCGATGTTCGAATTGCCCAACATGCCGGGCTCGGCAATCGGCGCGATTTCGATCGGCGATATTTTCGGCAAGTCGCTCGGCAATCGCGCGAAACCGCGGCGCACCACGGTGAAAGATGCCCATGCCCCCTTGATCGTCGAGGAAAGCGACAAGATGATCGATCAGGACCAGATCGTTCAGGCGGCGATCCGGGAGGTCGAAAACAACGGGATCGTGTTTCTCGACGAGATCGACAAGATTTGCGCGCGCGAGGGGCGTGGCGGCGGCGATGTCTCGCGCGAGGGCGTGCAGCGCGATCTCTTGCCTCTTATCGAAGGCACCACGGTCGCGACCAAACATGGCGCGGTTAAGACCGATCACATTTTATTCATCGCGTCGGGCGCTTTCCATGTGTCGAAACCCTCCGACCTCTTGCCCGAATTGCAGGGCCGGCTGCCGATCCGCGTCGAGCTCTCGCCCTTGAACGAGGACGATTTCCGCCGCATCCTCACCGAAACAGAGGCAAGCCTCATCAAGCAATACGAAGCTCTTCTTCGCACCGAAGGAGTCGAGCTTTCATTTATGCCGGACGCGATCAACGCGGTGGCGAGGATCGCGGTGCAGGTCAATTCCTCGGTCGAAAATATTGGCGCGCGGCGTTTGTGGACGGTGATGGAACGCATCCTTGCCGAGGTGAGCTTCACCGCGTCCGACCGTTCCGGCGAGAGGATCGAAATCGATGCGGCATTCGTCGAGGAAAACATCGGCGACCTCGCGAGGAACGCCGACTTGAGCCGGTTCATACTTTGACGTTCAGGCCAACCATTCGCATTGGTTCCATTCCCGCATTTTTTGTTGAGGAGTGACGTCTCTCGCATGGCAAAATTCGTCGAACGGGTTTTCTCCGGCGTGCAGCCTACGGGGAATCTGCATCTTGGCAATTATCTCGGCGCGATCGCGAAATTCGTCGAGTTGCAGAAAATCCATGATTGCATCTATTGCGTGGTCGATCTGCACGCGATCACGCTGCCGCAAAAGCCGGACGAATTGAGGGCGAGCATAAGGGAAGTGACGGCGGCCTTCATCGCCTGCGGCATCGATCCCAAAAAACATATCGTGTTCAACCAGAGCCAGGTTGGCGAGCATGCCGAGCTCGCCTGGGTGTTCAATTGTGTGGCGCGCCTCGGCTGGCTCAATCGCATGACGCAATTCAAGGAGAAAGCGGGAAAAGACCGCGAGAACGCCTCGGTTGGGCTTTATGCCTACCCGTGCCTGATGGCCGCCGATATTCTTGCCTATCGCGCGACCCATGTCCCGGTCGGCGAGGACCAAAAGCAGCATCTCGAACTCGCCCGCGACGTCGCCCAAAAATTCAATCTCGATTTTGCCGCCTCGATCGCCGCGCATGGTCATGGCGAGGCGTTCTTCCCTTTGCCGGAGCCGCTCATTCAAGGGCAAGCCACCCGTGTCATGAGTCTCCGCGACGGCTCCAAAAAAATGTCGAAGTCGGACCCTTCGGATTATTCGCGGATCAATCTTTCCGACGATGCGGACACGATCGCCCAAAAAGTCCGCAAGGCGAAGACCGACCCGGAAGCGCTCCCGTCCGCAATCGAAGGCTTCAAGCAGCGGCCTGAAGCCGAAAATCTCGCCGGCATTTTCGCCGCGCTCAACGGCGAGACGAAAGAGGATGTCCTCAAGACCTTCGGAGGCGGTAATTTTTCCACCTTCAAATCCGCACTAGTCGATCTCGCGGTGGCCAAACTCGGCCCTATCGGCGCCGAGATGAAACGCCTGAAGGACGATCCCGCCTTTATCGACGGCGTTCTCGTCGAGGGTGCCGGGCGCGCCCGCGCGATCGCCACTAAGAACATGGCGATGGTGAAGGATATTTTGGGGTTTGTGCGTTAACGCGATCCAGAGCGTTGCTGGCGAGGACCGAGAGCCGCACTGGCAAGGCCGCCGCCCGCGCTTCGTCGAGGACGCCGTTCACGAGACTGGCGCCGATGCCGCGTCGGCGCCAGGAGTCGATGAGCGCGATGTCGACGATGAGCACGGCGTCCAGCGTGCGTGCGGTGACGATCCGGCCGGCCGGCGCGCCGTCGCGTTCGACGATCTCGAAGCGGGCGTCCGGATATTGCGCGCGGTAGCTCGCCGATTGTCCGGCAAACTGCTGCCGCATCAGCCGCTCGCGGAGCGGCGCGCCGAGAAAGCACAAATCCTCGCCCGGCGGGCCGGACGTTGGATCACTGCCGCGACGGGAAGATACCCTGCAGCGCGATGATGTAGTTCAAGCCCAGCACCGGCTGGATGTTCGAAAACGGCGTGGAATAGGTGTCAACAGCATTTCTCTGTCTGTCAACGCTTTGGGCAAGGTCGGCCCCGCTCGGCGATTGGACATTTCCGTTGGCGGCGACCAGATGGTTATGCGCGGGCATCTGGCCGACGGTCAGGGTTGTCGTTTCCGAGCCGGTAATCTGGCCGAGGGTGTAGGGCGAAATACCGGGCCCATTTCCGAAGCCGACTGCGGCGCGGCCCCGCAAATCCGGCAGGCGAATGTGGTCGTGCCGTTGCCGCCGTAGGTCGTCCCGAGGAGCGAGAACAGCGCCGTGTTCTGAGCGATGCTAAGCAACGAGCCATCGCAGCCTTGCGGCGCGAAGTTCCGGTGACTAGCGCGACCCGCTCACGCGGGTGCGCGCTATCAGCTGGCTTATTGATTTTATGGCTTGGTCTCCGCCTCCATCTAATTTCCGGCCGCGAGTTGGCCAAGATATTGGTAAATGCCGGCGCTGTTCGCTGCATAAAAGGCCCTGGTCGTGCCGGTTGCAATCACGCTGAATGGAGCGCCGGTAGGCGTTAGCGGCGCGGAACGGGTTGTTGTCGAGCACACGGTAGACACGCAAGTGAAGTCTCCTGTCGTCACGTTATCTCCAGTTGCAATCACAATTGCGTCCCCCCCAACCCCGTGACGGTGTACTGATAGATGTGGGAGGTGCCGATGAACGTAGGGGGGTTGACTACTTGATAGTAGAGCGTGCCTCGCGCGGCCGCCAATGTCGGCGGCTCTGCGTTCCCTGTGTAGATCCCGAATTGGGCGGCTGGCGGTCCTTGCGGCCCGGCCGGACCTGTAGCGCCAGTTGCACCCGTCGCGCCGGTTGCGCCTGCGGCCCCGGTCAGCCCGGGTGCTCCGGGCGGCCCTGCTGGCCCGGTTGCGCCTGGCGCCCCTGTCAGCCCTTGCGGCCCTGTGACCCCGGTTGCGCCTGTGGCCCGGTGAGCCCGGTTGGTCCGGCCGGCCCTGCTGGCCCTGTGGCCCCGGTGAGCCCGGTTGGTCCGGCCGGCCCTGCTGGCCCGGTGAGCCCGGTTGGTCCGGCCGGCCCGGTGAGCCCGGTTGGTCCGGCCGGCCCTGCTGGCCCGGTGAGCCCGGTTGGTCCGGCCGGCCCTGCGGCCCCGGTGAGCCCTGCTGGCCCTTGCGGCCCCTGGGACCCTATTGGCCCTTGCGGCCCCTGGGACCCTATTGGCCCTTGCGGCCCTGCTGGTCCCGGCGTTGCCGCGAAAGCGACAAGGAGTTCAATAGGATGGCTTGTGTTTGTGTTTTCCTTGCTGTTGAGCCCAATCGTTATGATCGACGTGTTGGAGGGCACAAAAGTAAGCCCGAAGTTCGTCCTCGCACCGCTCTGCCAATCCTTGGCCGCCTGGGTCACATCGATCAGCATGAAGGGCATCTCGAAAAATACC
>QHBR01000034.1 GCA_003244015.1 Hyphomicrobiales bacterium
GGCCTGGCGCGTCGTCGATGCCAGAAACGCTTTTGCGCACGCGCTCGAACGAGGCGCCAAGCCCTATACGGGCGAAACCGGCGCAAAGACCATCGACGCGCCCGCGATCCTTGGAATCGGCGGCAGCCTGATCTATTTCATCGACACTCACCGTGACAAGGGTTCGCCCTATGAGGCCGAATTCGACTGGGCCGGCGAGCGCGATCCGGTGCCAGCCGGTTGCGGCATCGACTATATCGATCACTTGACCAACAATGTGTTTCGCGGCGCCATGGACCGGTGGTACCAGTTTTATCAAAATCTCTTCAATTTCCGTCAGATCCGCTATTTCGACATCGCCGGAAAAGTGACTGGTCTTTATTCGCGCGCGTTGACGAGCCCGTGCGGAAAGATCCGGATTCCTTTGAATGAATCCGCCGACGCCAAGAGTCAGATCGAGGAATATCTGCACCAATATAAGGGCGAAGGCATCCAGCATGTCGCCTGCGGCTGCAAGGACATCTACGCTACCGTGAAGCGCTTGGCGGCGAAAGGCCTCGTTTTCATGCCGCCGCCGCCCGAGAACTATTACGGCAGGATCGCCACGCGGCTTCCCGGCCACGGCGAACCGCTGGAGGCGTTGCGATTGAGCGGCCTTCTCATCGACGGCGAAATTGTCGAAGGGGGCAAACCAAAACTTCTGTTGCAGATTTTTTCAAGGACGGTGATCGGCCCGATATTTTTCGAGTTCATCGAACGCAAGGGCGACGAGGGTTTTGGCGAAGGCAATTTCCAGGCACTTTTCGAGTCGATCGAGGCTGACCAGATCGAACGCGGCGTGCTCCGCGCATGAGAGACACAGCCGCAGGAGCAATCCACGGGTGCTCATACGTGTATTTAAAGTCTGGATTTGATCCATCGGTCAATGTCAGATTTCGGCATTCTCAGATTTCGCCATTCATCGCATGGCGAGCATTATCGGCGAGGCGGGTATGGACCCTGTCATGGACGCGGGCTTCGCTCGCGCAGGCGAAGCCCGGTGCTCCGCATCCTTGACAGGGTCGATCGGCTCGCCAAACTCGCCGCCGTGCCATGAATGGAATTTGAGATTTCCCGCGACAGCGCCTGAAATCTCAAATCCAGACTTTTACATCTGCGAGCAGACCTTCGTCAGCACTTACCGGAATTACGCGCTATCTTACGTGACTTGCTTCGCTGGTTCCGCGACGATCGCACCTTCATACAGATCAAGACGCGAAGGATTGCACGTCCCCAGGATAACCTTGGCGCGCGACATCTCTTCGGCGGGGCCATGCGCCATGACCAGAAACTGGTCAGCTTTCAAGGCGCTCTCATATGCGACAACGCTGTCCTTCGGAATGCCTATGCTATAAAGTGCTGCGCCCAAAGCGCTCAGGCCGCCGACGATGGCGGCACCTTGGACCGCGGACACCACCATGGTGGCAAGGTATCCAAGCACCACGACATGTCCGACGACGGGAATCATCATGAACACCCCGCCAAAAAACCAACCCCAGAGGCCGCCCCATAAGGCGCCTCGCGTGCCCCAGAAGGTAATCCGGTCGCCCGTGTTATAGAATCCAACGACCTTTTCATCAGTATGGTATCCCTTACCGACGACGCTGAGGTGCTTCATTTCAATTCCGCCGTCGGCCAACTTCTTAACCGCGGCTTCCGCCCCTGGATGATCGCCGAAGACTGCGATCACGTTGTTGAGTTCTGTCATTTTGTTTTCCTTTAAAACTGAGTCAGCGCGGGGCACCGTTCTCCTTTCGCGCGTCTCGAGTGGGCTTGAGGGCGGGATAGTTACATCGAGTTATGCAACAATAACTGACAGATAGCCCGGTGTCACGATACAATTAATTATGACAAATAATTTTGTGGAATTACAATTGGTTAGTATGATTACAGGCCGATCTTGACGAATGGATCAGAAGCTACAGCGAGGAGAGGCCGCATCAAGGCCGCTGGTGTTTCGGCAAGACGCCGATAACGATGGCGAAGCCGTCGAAGGCGAAACCAAACTCCTGTTGCAGATTTTTTCAAAGACGGTGATCGGCCCGATCTTTTTCGACTTCATCGAACGCAAGGGCGATGAGGGTTTTGGCGAAGGCAATTTCAAAGCGCTGTTCGAGTCGATCGCTGCGGACCAGATCGAACGCGGCGTGCTCGTCGCCTGAAAAATGAAGTGAGCCAGCCGAGCGAAGCATCATTGAGACAGGCCGGGCTCGCCAAGTCAATCGAGTAGATAATGATCTCATGCCCGGCGAGATATTTGACCCGTCACTAGCAATACGGTCACTGTAACCCCCGGGCCCAAAGATACTCCGCATAAATTGCAGTGATGACCAGCGCAAGCATGAGCGCGACGAGCCAAGCCACGGCCAGCCAACCCACAGCAGGCGTATCGTATGCACGGTAAATGTACTGTGGAGTTTGGTCCGTAAACGGACTGAAATGCGCTAGCCAACCCAACGCCACGCCGCCACCCGCGACGATCGCCCAGAACAGAGGGCCGACCTTGTTTTTCAAGTAGAAATACAGTCCGAAGACAAGGATCGAGAATATCGCAAGGATAATAATGATAGGTGGCGCCGATTCTGCAGTCAGCGGCCAGCGAAGGTCGCCTCGGGCTATATGATCGGCGATGTGTGGCCTAAGGTTAGGATTATTACTAGGACCACCAAGGTTATGAGTTTTTTGTCAGGCACGCTGTCTTCCTGATCACTGAGCGATGGCGGGCCACGCCGCGAACGGCTCATGAATTTACGGCCTGGAACGCGATTGCTACAAGCTGAATTACTCGGGCGTCTCTATCAGTTTTTGCTCACATGAACTTGCCGGAGAAGTCTGCACCGTTTTGGGATTATGCGCTATCTCTAGGATAGTTGGTTGGGCGCCGTTATCCTTCGGCGAGTCTGGCTATGGATCGGAAACGATCATCAGACGATATTCCGGCTCCGATGGCAGCAGAAATGCTTTCCCCATTGCCGAAGGGGGCGGCGGGTTGACTCTGGTTCTACCTGCTAGCGGGTCTAGTCCGCCGACATAGAAAGGCCCACTGCTATAACCCGACATTCCTTTAACGTCGATATTATCTCTCACCAGGTTCTTGACCATCGGATAGCTCAGGCCCGCACAGATTTGAAAGCTGGGTTGCAAAAGCTTTAAGACCGCGAGCGGGGTCGCGTCTTTATCATCCATCTTGAGGTACAACTCGTCCCCCTTGTAGGCGCGCGCGTTGGCAGGATCGGGCTGCCCTTTGCCAACCAGGGTACATTTTTTGCGATCCATAGCCGATACTCCCGATCCTTTGCGAAGATTTTTGGGGTCACCTTACCGTAGAATGTCTTGACCATGGGAGCGAGAACTCGCGTGGCGCCCAGAAATTCACGCAGCGCCTTGAGCCCGTCATGGTCCTGCCCAAGGTTGCATGCGCGGACTTCCACGCGCTTCAGCCCTTTTTGTACAACCTGATTCCGCAGGTTGAGCAATTTTAACACGTTCGCATTTTTCAGCGCATTCGCACCGTTCACTGCGGGAGCGGTGTCTTTCAGTTTCTTTTCCGCGTCCGCGGCGGATTGGATCTTGTTAAACTCTTCGGTCGTAATTGGATCCCAGGATGCCCCCCCGAATGGCTTGCCGGTAAGGCTTCCGAGCAGCTTGAGCCACTCGCTTAGCTGCTGCTTGGGGTCGGCAATCGCGCTTATCCGGTCGCGTTCCGCGGCTACGGCCGCGAGTTTGGTCATAAACGGGAGCCCATCTTTGTCCGCGCTTCCTAGGCCCGGGGCTATGGGCATAATCAATCCCTTGGCGGATCCGTGTGCCACAATCAAGATCTCCGAAAAACCGGCGTTCGCAGCGTCCAGAATCGCTTGTTGCACGGCCAGGAATGTTACAACGGCCCGCCCGGCAGCGAGATCGATCACGCCGTCGATGATCATGTCATCCGCGAGCGCCTTCTAAATCTCAAAGCGATATGCCTTGTAGTAGTTTATCGCCCAGGTCATGGTGCGGCCCGTCGAGTGCACGAGGGCGCGAACGTGGTTACTAGTGGTCTGATTCATTTG
>QHBR01000214.1 GCA_003244015.1 Hyphomicrobiales bacterium
GGTATTTTTCGAGATGCCCCCAAGGAGTTACATTGGGAGCATTGCGAAGCTCGGCATCGTTCAAATAGTCTGTGTACTCGCCACCAATGTCTGCCATGGTAAAGAAGCTCGCGCTCCGGAGCGGCTCGGCATGATTGGGGGTCGGTGGTGGGAAATAGTTTGCCGGCAAGCGCCAGCGATCTTATTTGACCGCGATCTGTCACGGCGGCGGCGGAATAGCGTCCGGCGACCAGCGCTTGGCTATTTTTCCTGAAATAGCCCGAATACTCAGTTTCTTCCGTGATCTCCCACAAGCCCATCAGGCATACGCCATTTGAATGGATAAGGCGGTGAAATCCCCTTCTATCCGGGCCCCAGCGCAAGTCCGCGTGGGAGTCGACAGTACGTTCGCAGGCTTGCCGAAACGGATATGGCTGACCAAATGGTAGAATACCGCGCAACGCATTCGATGGCATCACTTTGTAAAAAGGCAGGGGCGGCTCGCCTTCGCGGCCCCAGACTTGTTGGTAGGGGTTGGCGAAGATCGCCTCGCGCACTTCCGAAAAGCGCGATCCGTTATAGGCGCGTTCTTCTTGCGTGATTTGTTCGATTCCAAAATCGCCTGGTTCCATGATGAACTGCCCTCCCGAATTGCGGTTCCGTTGCGTTCGTTTCCCTTGAGCGCGGCGCTCGCGGACTCTTGGCCGGCATGGGTCAATCGAGGCCGCCCGCCAGCGAGGTCGAACAACGCGACGCTGGCATCTTCCGCGACGAGCTTAATCCAAGCCGTGACCCCCGCCAAGGTGAACTTTCGGTTCGCGGCTGCGGCCCAGCTCCTTGCCGTTGCGCGTCCAAATGCCCCAACAATATTATTCGCTTTTATTTCCGGCGGCTTTGCGCCACATTGCGGGTCAAACAAGAGCGATAAGGCTAGCCATGCCGCAGATTGCCGGGACCTTCGACGCCTATCTCAATCAAGCCGTGGCTCTGGACGCTCGCTTAGGCGCCGCCGCGAGGGTTCTTCTCGCCGTCGCGGCCGCCGCCGTCGAAATGACGGGCCTCGTCGATCTCGGCCGCTTATACGGCCAGCTAGGTGCCAGCCTCGCTAGCACGAACACGGACGGCGATGTTCAGAAGGAACTGGACGTTCTCGCCAACGACATGTTCGTCGGCGCGTTCAGGCAGGCTCCGGTGGCGGCGGTTGTCTCGGAGGAAATGAGCGAGCCATTGGTTCTCGATTCGGCCGCCCAGCTCGCGGTTGCGATTGATCCGCTCGACGGCTCCTCGAATATCGATAGCAATGTGTCGATCGGCACGATCTTTTCGATTCTTCCCGTGCTCGCCAAGGCGAACGGCACCGAAGCCCATTTCCTGCAACCGGGGCGGATGCAGATCGCCGCCGGTTTTGTCATTTATGGGCCGCAGACGTCGATCGTATTCGCTTTGGGAAACGGTCAAACCCAAATCTTCACCCTGGACCGTCGCGCTGGCCGGTTCTACCAAGCGGTATCCGCTCCGGTCATCGACCGGGAAAGCGCCGAATACGCCATCAACGCCTCCAACTACCGGCATTGGGAGGCTCCGGTCCGGGCTTTTATCGACGATTGCGAGCAGGGCACCGAAGGGCCGCTGAAGCGCGACCACACTATGCGCTGGACGGGCTCGCTCGTCGCCGACACCTACCGGATTTTGCTGCGCGGCGGGATTTTCCTTTATCCTGGCGATCAGCGGGCCGGTTATAACCATGGGCGGCTGCGGCTCCTTTACGAGGCCAATCCGATCGCCCTAATCGTGGAACGGGCGGCGGGGATCGCGACCGACGGTTTGCACCCTATTCTCGACATCGTCCCCTCCGCCATCCACGCGCGGGTGCCGCTCGTCTTTGGCTCGGCGGCGCCAGTTGGGCTCGTCGCCCGCTATCACAGCGATCCGCAATTTTCCGCGCGCGCGCCATTATTTGGCAAGCGCGGCCTCATGCGTCTTTGAAAAGAACAAGCCGAAAAAGAAGAGGCTGACGTGTCCGCGAAATATCCGATCATTTCCGTGACCGGTTCGTCCGGGTCCGGAACGACATCCGTCAGGCGCACCTTCGAACAGATTTTCCGGCGCGAGCAAATTGCGGCGGCGTTTATCGAAGGCGATGCCTTCCATCGTTACAATCGCGATGAAATGAGCACCATGATGGCCCTGGAGGAGTTGAAGGGCAACCGTAATTTCAGCCATTTCGGCCCTAGCGGGAATCTTCTCGCGGAACTCGAAGCCGTGTTTCGCAGCTATCACGAATCCGGCACGGGCAAGACCCGGCATTATGTTCATGACGACGAAGAGGCCGCGTTCTATGGGTGCGCGCCCGGAACCTTTACCGACTGGGAGGCTTTACCCGGACAAAGCGATCTTCTCTTCTATGAAGGGCTGCATGGCGCCGTCAAAACGGACGAAGTGAATATTTCGCAATATCCCGACCTGAAGATCGGCGTCGTGCCGGTTATCAACCTCGAATGGATTCAAAAAATCCATCGCGACTGCTCCGCGCGCGGCCATTCGACGGAAGCGGTGATGGACATAATGTTGCGGCGAATGCCCGATTATGTCCATTACATTTGTCCGCAGTTCACTAAAACGGACATCAATTTCCAGCGGGTGCCGACCGTCGATACCTCGAATCCTTTTGCCGCGCGCTGGATCCCGACCGCCGACGAATCGATGGTGATCATTCGTTTCGCCAAACCGCGCGGCATCGATTTTCCCTATCTGCGTTCGATGATCCATGACAGTTTCAT
The DNA here is from genome assembly GCA_003244015.1 of Hyphomicrobiales bacterium. Classification (GTDB taxonomy): domain Bacteria; phylum Pseudomonadota; class Alphaproteobacteria; order Rhizobiales; family Beijerinckiaceae; genus Methylocapsa. The sequence goes on from QHBR01000214.1 coordinate 2,760, forward strand.
GTCGCGCGCCAATTCCATCGTCATTCCTGGCAACAAGCTCGATCTTGCGATGCAGCTAATTTTAACTCCCTTTGTTCTTCAGCTCGTCGAGCGGCGGCGGCGAGCGTGCTGAGGCAACCAATCCATGAATAGATTCGCCACGCGGCATTATGGCTCCGCTCATGGTTTGATGAGGGCGGTCTCCGGCTTGAATTATGCCTTGCCCGCGAAAGTTTATTTCGGATGGCCGGGAAGCCTTGACTAGGCTATCCTCAAGACACCCAGCCGCATTCAGTAACGGAGAATAACCGATGGCCCGTATCGCACTTCGGCAGCTGCTCGACCATGCGGCCGAGCACGGCTACGGCGTCCCCGCTTTTAATATCAACAACATGGAGCAAGGCTTGGCGATCATGGAGGCGGCCGCCGCCACCGATGCCCCGGTCATTATTCAGGCGAGCCGCGGCGCCCGCGCCTATGCCAACGACACCGTGCTCGCCAAGTTGATCGAGGCGTTGATCGAGCTCTTTCCGGATATTCCGGTCTGCATGCATCAGGATCATGGCAACAGCGAAGCGACCTGCTACACGGCGATACAATACGGATTTTCATCGGTGATGATGGACGGCTCGCTCGATGCCGATGCGAAGACCCCTTCCTCATATGACTACAATGTCGGTATCACCGCCAAGGTCGTCGAGGTGGCGCATGCGGTCGGTGTTTCGGTCGAGGGCGAACTCGGCGTATTGGGCTCGCTCGAGCTCGGAACCGGCGAACAGGAAGACGGGCACGGCGCCGAAGGCAAGCTCAGCCGCGATCAGCTCTTGACCGACCCGGATCAGGCGGTCGATTTCGTGACGCGGACAAAGGTCGATGCGCTGGCCATTGCGATGGGCACTTCGCACGGCGCCTATAAGTTCACCCGCAAGCCCGATGGCGATATTTTGTCGATGCGGGTCGTCGAGGCGATCCACGCGAAACTTCCCAACATCCATCTCGTGATGCACGGATCGTCATCGGTTCCGCAGGAACTGCAGGACCGCTTCAACGCCTTTGGCGGCGCCATGCGTCAGACTTATGGCGTCCCTGTCGAGGAGATCGTGCGCGGCATCAAACACGGGGTACGCAAGGTGAACATCGATACCGATTGCCGTCTCGCGATGACCGCCGAGCTTCGCCGCGTCGCGCATGAGACGCCGGGCGAATTCGATCCGCGCAAATTCCTGAAACCCGCCATGGACGCGATGCGCGAGATTTGCCGGCAGCGGCTCGAGCAATTCGGCACCGCCGGAAATGCCTCGAAGATCAAGGTTCTGCCGCTGTCCGCGATGGCCAAGCGCTATGCCTCGGGCAGCCTCGATCCCGCGTTGAAGTTACGGCGCACCGCCGCAGAATAATCCGGAGGTTATACCCGCATTTCCCGGATAATTAAACGATGATGGCCGGAGCGATGGTCCTGTGGCGGATGTTCCAGGAGATCCTGTTGCTTATCGCCCCGCAGAGGGCGATGCCCGCGCCAGCATGTGAGGCACTGGGATCGCATAGGAAACGCTGCGACTTCCAGCAGCCCATGAGGTATAGTCAGCTTACACGGGGTGAAACGCTCGTGTCACAGGAGAACGCCAGTGCACCGAAGGACCCTCATTTTTGGCCCACTTGCCCTATATGCAACTGTTTGTCGTGCTGCTGCGTGGGTCTTAATCACCATGGAAGAATTCGAGCGGGAAAGCGCGGCGCCCCAACTTGTCGAGTCTCTTGCAAGGAGCATACGCCGCACTTCCGGGCCCCCTGACGCACCGGTTATTGAAATAAACCAACCAGACGAAACCAAGCCCATAAAACCGCCGGTTACGATTCGTATTCACTTCCATCCCAAAGAAGGCGCTACTATTGATCTAACATCTTTCCGCGTTACATATGGGTTGCTTGCGGTCGATATTACAAAGCGGATAACTGAACATGCCCATGTCAGCGCGTCAGGCTTATTGGCCAATAACGCCGATGTTCCGGCCGGGCATCATAGAGTGACACTCCAAATAGCGGATAACATGCACCGCGTCGGTATCCGCACCTTTGACTTCACCGTATTGTGAAGTGTACAGATCGCGATCACGCGACGACATTTGGTTCGAACTGCCTGTGGGGCACCTCGAAAAATATTCG
>QHBR01000369.1 GCA_003244015.1 Hyphomicrobiales bacterium
GGATCTTGATCCCGGCAGGCCTCTTCCCCTGCCGGACAAGCGAGGCGGACATGAAAATGATAATCATGGCCAAAGAACGGGCGGACCTTGCCGAGCCATGAACGATTGCCCGTGGCCTCGCGGCACAGCGCTTTCTTGATCGCCGCGTTGACGAAAATGCGCTGCACATCCGGGTCTTGCGCCGCCGCCCTGACGATCGCGAGATGATCCGGCGTCCATTTCGCCGGATCGACGTCAAGCCGGTCTGGCCGCACCATGTTGACCGCCGACATTTCCTCACGCTCCAAGCGCGACAAGTCGCGGTTTGGCATGGGCGTCAGCCAAATATCGGCGTCGAGACCGATCTGATGCGAGGCGTGCCCGGTGAGCAACGGCCCGCCGCGTGGCTGCGACATGTCGCCGACGAGAATTCCAGGCCAATGGCTGGCGGCCGGCACTTTCCGCGCAAAACGTTCGAGAAATGCAAGCAGCGCCGGATGCCCCCAATTGCGGTTGCGGGAGAGCCGCATCACCTCCCAAGCCGGACCGTTGACTGGCAGAGCCTGCCCGCCCGCGAGGCAGCCACGCGAATAAAATCCGATGGTGCGCGCGGCCAAAGCCGCCGGCACGACTTGACGCCCGAACAATTGTTTCGCCGGAGTGGAGGGACCCTCCGGATGAGCGAGCGGCGGCAGCCGCACCGGTTCGAGCGTGCCCTTATCTTGCGCCAGAACCGCCCCGGCGATGCCCGCCGACGCCAGCAGGGCGGCCAACCAAACAAGCCGTGGGCCCATCCGCACTTCTCCCTGCTAGTAAGACTTAAAGATTAAACTCCAAAGAGTAAAAAAGGGTAACGCGCTTTTCGCAATTTGCAAGCCGCGTCCGCGGCGCGGCGCACTGCGCGCCGGACCGAGGGCGGGTGCGAAGACGCTATCGCGGTCCGCGCCGAAGGAATAAGGTTTCGGCTTCGACCGGTGAACCAAAGGTTCTGCACGATGCGCAAATGGGCGTGCGCGGCGGCCGCGGCGGCCGGACTGACAGGCGCGGGCGGAATAATTTTGGCGGCTGCCGCCGCGCATGGCGTGCCCGACCCCAGGCTTCAAACGGCCGCCAATTTTTTGATCCTCCACGCGGCCGCCACGGTCGCCGTTTGCGGGCTTGCCTTGGCCGTGCCGCAACGCGGCATCTGGTTTCTCGGCGCGGCGGGGTTATTCCTGGCCGGCAGCCTGTTGTTTGGCGGCGATCTCTCGGCGCGCGCTCTCGCCGGGACAAGACTGTTTCCCATGGCCGCCCCGCTTGGCGGAACGCTTCTTATTCTTGGCTGGGTTTTGGTGACGCTGGCGGCCCTGATCGTCATGCGTCAATCTCGGGACGGCAAGCCGGATCAAAACATTTATGAATGATTAATTTTCTGGACTTTGACTGCCGGACGGGGCAAAATATTTGCGCTTTCAAGTGATCAAGCAGTAATATCATGGTTGCCGACACAGAGGCCGCGCCTAAGAGACAGCGTATCTTGATCGTCGAGGACGAGCCGTTCATTGCGCTCGCCCTGGAAGCGATGCTGTCGGAACTCGGCTTCGATGTGGTCGGTTCCGCCGCGCAAGTTTCCGCCGCCATGCAGTTGATCGGCCGCGAACAGATCGACGGCGCAATCCTCGACGTGAACCTTGGCTCGCAAAGGATCGATCCTGTCGCCGACATTCTCGCCGCGCGTGCTTGTCCCTTCTTTTTCACGACGGGGTGCGGCATTTCGGGCGTCCCCGCCCGGCATGCGGGACGCGCCGTGCTGCAAAAGCCGTTCGGGTTGGAGCAACTTTTTACGCTCTTGCGTACGGAGTTCGGTTCCCCGATTGATGACCGGCGCGGCTCCGAAACGGACGGCACGCTTTCGCGTGGCGATCGTCAGCTGCAGGCGAGCCACGCTACGGGTATTCCAACCCCGGGCCTGTGAAGCCGGCGGCGCTTGGCGGCCACGAGGATTCTCGTGCCGCGCAGGTTGAAGCGATACTCGCGCTCGATAGGATCGAACGGTCTGCCGCCCTTGAAATCGTCGCGGCGAGCCCGTTCGCGCCTCAGACCGCTCCTTTCCGCCTTGATCGTGACATAGTCAAAGACCAAATCAGTTTTTTGGCGAGGGCCGTTTCATGCTTCAGGGAAACTTGGCAAAATTCGCCTTTTTGATTCTCTGTGTTTTCTGAACAGAACCGGTTTCTGAACAGACTCGGTTTTCCGACCAGACTAGGCATAGCGTTCGCGTGACAATGCTTTAGCTTTGCGCAAACCCATCAGGGGCAGCCTGAGAGCCATGGTCGAATCGGCAACGGTCGTTTCTGGTCCCTCACCGCCGTTCCGCAAGCTTCTGTCGCTAATAATCTACATTTTCGCGGGCCTCGCCATTCTTGTCGCGATCACGGCGGCCGCGGCGCCTTGGGCCTTTTCGAATACGGCTTTGCGCGACGAGATCGCGGCGCAAATCCGCCACGTGACCGGACTTGCCGCGATTTGGCAGGGCCGCGCGGTCTTCGTTGTCCTGCCGCAGCCCCATATCAGCATTGAGGGCGTCAGCTTCGCCGACCCCTCCGGCGCGCTTCGTATCGACGCGCGATATTTTAAAGGGTACGCCCGGCTCGCGCCACTATTCGCCGGCCGGGTCGAGATCGCGTCGGCGACTCTCGGTCAGCCGGACATGCATATCGATCTCGATCTCCGGCCGATGCCCCCGGACAGCGTGATCGGCCGTGCCGCGGATGCCTCGCCGGCAACGGCCGAGGCCGCATCGGCGGACGCCGCGAGACTTGGCACCGTGACCCTTGTCGACGGCCGCGCGCGCTTGATAAGCAAGCAACTTTCGCCGGATCTGTCGATCGACGCCATTAACATGACACTGGACTGGCGCAAACCAGGCGCGGCGGCGATCGTGACGGGGCAAGCCCGAATCCGTGGAGAGAACGCCGCGATAGCCGCTTGGATTGCAAGCCCGGCTGGGTTGTTGCGAGGCCAGCAATCCGTCCTGAGCCTCAAGATCGACGCACCCTCGTTCTCGTTGTCGGCTGATGGCGGTCTTGCAAGCATGCCGAAGTGGCAATTCAACGGCCACATTCACGCCGCCGCGCCGTCGGTGCGAACGCTTTTGGAACAAGCTGGATATTTTGTCCCGTTGCCTGGGCCCTTCAACGATTTCGACGCAAATTGCGAGGCCACCATTTCGGCGTCGAGCGCGGCCCTTTCAGACCTGCGTTTGCAGTTCGACGGGAATGATTTCGAAGGAACCTTGGCATTTCGCGCGCGCGAGGGGGCTCCAGTCCTTTCCGGGACATTGGCGACAAACCGGCTGTCGCTCCGGCCATTCCTTGCAAGCCTTTCGCCCGCCACTGGGCGCGATGGCCAATGGAATCGCGACCCATTCGATTTAAAGGAATATTGCTCGGCCGATCTTGATTTCCGCATATCGGCGTCGCACATGCTTTTTTCGTATTTTGAGATCGAGGATGCCGCCTTTTCGCTGATGCGCAACAGCAGCCGCGTGGAATTGACCCTTGCCGGGGCCAAGGCGTATCAAGGCACAATCAAAGGCCGCGCAACATTCGATGTGAGCGACAACGGCGTCGGCATGCGGGCCACCGGCGCCATCTCCGGCGCCGACCTCGCCGCCTTGTCGTTCGATGCCTTCGGATGGCCGGAATTTTACGGGGCGTTGACCGGCATGGCCAATCTCGAAAGCGCCGGGGCCAGCGTGAGCGAACTTATGCGCAATCTCGATGGGACGGCGCAAATAAACGTCGCGCAAGGGCAACTCGGAGGGATCGATCTTGATTCCGTCCTGCACCGGATCGACAAAAGCCCGCTTGCGCTTCTCGCCGATATTCATCGTGGCCGGACCGCTTTCGAGCGTGCCGGTTTCGGTTTGCGCTTCGTTAAGGGAGTAGCCGGCATCGAGGACGGCAAGCTCGAAAACTCGAGCCTCAGACTTGGGTTTGGC
>QHBR01000341.1 GCA_003244015.1 Hyphomicrobiales bacterium
CCAAATGAATCAGACCACTAGGGCTTCCTGCTCGGTGCAGCCTTGATCGACCGTCTTGGCGCGCAGCGCCCGAATGCGTTGCACGACCCGGGCAAGTCCCTCCTCGCCAGGTCTGGCGCCTGCGTCGGCCGTTACTAGAAGCAGGCGTTTCAGATGATCGAACAGGGCGCGCACCGCGAAGGGAGCCAATTTCCGGCGATGCCACGCTCGATCGCCGCGGCCACGCGATCGAGCGGCGCCGCATCCCCGCCGAACCCAACGGCGGCGCGCCGCTGCATGGTCTCCATTTGGATCGACGCCAACCGCGAATAGGCATCGGCAAGCGGGCGCTTCCCGCCCTGCCCCGCCGCGATCGTGGATGCGAGGGCCTCGATGAGATGGTCCACGGAGGCAGGCTCCTCGCCGTGTTCACGCTGCCGGCGGGGGGCTCGGCATCGCTCGCAAGCTTGGCCCAGGCGTGGGCGAGCGAATCGAGTTCGTTATCTTCGGGTTCGAAGAGCGACGGATCTTCGTCCGTTTCGGGGAAATGGTTCAGGCCAAGGATTTGCGGCGTGCCGTGCCGGACGACATGCCGATAGACAGCGGCGGCGCAGCGCGGCGGATTGGCCACTCCTTTGCCAGGCAGCACAAATCCCATCGCGACCTCGAGAGCTGTGCATCGTCGAGCGGCGTTAGCGGACCAACGGTCGCGAAAATTCCGCCCGGAAGCGGGCAAAGCCGTGCGGCCAGGGCGAACCCCGTGACTGCAACGGGGATGGCGCGATCGAGAATCGACAATGCTTCACCCGTCGCCAAATCCTCGACCGGCAAAACTCCATCGCGAGCGAAAGAGCGGATGCGCACGAGCCGGAAGCTCGCTTGCCGGAGGGCCTCCAGCGCGGCCCGTTCCTCTCCGTTGGAGGGTTTGCGCTGCCGGACCAGCCGGTCAATCGCCGTAGTACCGCTCAGAGGGGGGCAAACGTCGCGAGCTCGAAAGCCAGCATCAGGGATTGCGCAACGGTATCGGCGCCGCGGGGGTCATCGGGATCGAGGTTTGCCCGCGCGAGCCACTGGCGGGCGGTGTCTTCCACCTTTGGTTTGGCGGTGAATCCCATGGCTTCGACGCCGAACCCGGCGATCAATTCCTGCAAGCGCACGGCATGGTGCAATGGGTTTGGCGCACCGGCGGCGCGCGCGTGATTTGCAGCCACCTTCGACCCTCCTCAAAAACAATCAATTCCACGCGTCTAGCACGGGACTTACCGCCTCTCGATACGGGCGCCCACTTATCCACCAAAATTCCTGCCTCGAATGCGGGGCGCTTAGCCCCGCCATCTTGTGGCGAGGATGCCGGTCTTAGCGGATCTAGGAGCTTTCGAGTTTACCTCCGGCCTCGTACACGATCATGCGTTCCGCCGCAGCGCCCGGCACGGGCTTTTTAGATTCTTAGAACCGCGGCGCGCGCGCGTGTTCCACCTTCTTGATCTGCCGGGAGACAAGCATTCTGCTGTCCATCAAAGGCATCGGTCCCGTCGCGGTCATCCCTCTTTCGTTGTTTGCCTCGACGAAACCGGCCTCTGTTCGGGAAAAGGCGCCGCCACACTCACAGGTCTCGCGCCGCGTGCAGGCGACAGCGGCGGCAAAAAGGGCCGGCACCCCATTCGCGGCCGACGCGGCCATACGCGAACCGCCCTCTTCATGGCGGCGCTCCCGACAAAAAACGCCACGGCAAAATCCAACTCGCCAACGAAACCGGGAGACAGGCAGCGACTCGCTGCTTAGGCCTCGCCGCGATGCGCCTTTTCGCGAGTGGCCCCTTTCATGATTTCTTCGACCGCCGCGACGAGAAGCGCGTCCATCTGCTTGCGAATCTCAAGGTCAGATATGGTAATTCCGGCGCGATCAAAATCGGCGCGGATGGTTTTGAGAATCTGGCTCGTGCTGTCTTTCTCGATTTCAATTGCGACGAGGCGGCTTGCGAAATCTTCCGCCGCGGCGCCGGTCTTGCCGAGTTTTCCGGCGGCCCAAAGTCCGAGCCATTTGTCGCGCCGCGCCCTCGCCTTGAATTTCAGTTCTTCGTCATGGGCGAGTTTCGCTTCGAAAGCATGCTCCCGCTCGTCGAAAGTCGTCATGATACTCCCCATGGAACTGTTGCATCTCCGCATTTAGGCGGCAACTTCGATAATAGCAATATCTTGCGAAAGCACGATGCCTGACACGGCGACGTTGCAGCTCGATTTCTTCCTATATCCCGTTACGAATCTCTGCTAGAGATCAAATGTCCGTTTCGACAGGGAGGGATCGATCCTACGAAAATGTCGATTTGCCAGCCTGGCGTAGTGTTAGCTTGGCATTGTAGGGAAATCCGCTTTCGGATAGGTTGGGTTTGGTCAGCTTGCTCCCGGATCCGCCAGGACCGGAACAAGCTCGGCCCCCCCGATCCGCGGCGACAAATAAGCGCATAGCCTACTGCTCCCGCCCGCCTTTGACGTCTCGTGCGATGGCGCGTCTGGACGTGGGACATAGGACGTTCAAAGGAGCCACGGCCACCCATGGATCATCTCAAGCCACGGTTAATCCCAATGAATCGCCGCCGCCGCATTTACGAAGGCAAGGCAAAGGTCCTCTATGAGGGTCCCGAACCGGGTACGCTCATCCAGCACTTCAAGGACGACGCCACCGCGTTTAACGCCAAGAAGCACGAGGTAATCGACGGAAAAGGGGTGCTCACCAACCGGATCTCCGAGTTCGTTTTTCAAAATCTCAACGACATCGGCGTTCCGACGCATTTCATACGCCGCCTCAATATGCGCGAGCAATTGATCCGGGAAGTGGAAATCGTGCCGCTCGAAGTGGTTGTCCGCAATGTCGCGGCCGGTTCGCTCTCGACCCGGCTTGGGATCGAGGAAGGCACCCAATTGCCGCGCTCGATCATCGAATTCTACTACAAGAACGACGAGCTCAACGACCCGATGGTTTCCGAGGAACATATTACGGCGTTCGGCTGGGCGAGCCCGCAGGAAATCGATGACATAATGTCGCTCGCGATAAGGGTCAACGATTTCCTTTCGGGGCTTTTCCTTGGCGTCGGGATAAGGCTTGTCGATTTCAAGATGGAATGCGGCCGGCTGTGGGAAGGCGAAATGATGCGCATCGTCGTCGCCGACGAGATTTCCCCCGATTCCTGCCGCCTGTGGGACATCAAATCGAACGACAAGCTCGACAAGGACCGTTTCCGGCGCGATCTCGGCGGGCTGGTCGAGGCGTATACCGAAGTCGCGAGGCGGCTCGGTATCTTACAGGAAAACGAGCAGCCCCGCGCCACTGGGCCGAAGCTCGTCCAGTGAAAGGTGATGCGCCGGCACGATATAGAGGGAAGATTATTAATGCGCACCTATGCAGTCGCCGTCGCTGCCGCGGCTTTTCTTGTTGTACCCATTTCGGCGTCTTCTCAATCTGTTGAGTTTGGACCGGGAGGCGTTCGCATAAACCCTGGCGGGGCGGCGTCTGGGCGGTGCGAGGAATTGCGGCGCGCCTGCGAGCACAAGGAGCAATTAGGCGAGCAAGGCGAAGGAAATTGCCGTAGATACCGCGAGACCTGCCAACAAAGACAATCTCGACGGCAGGTGTGTGGCGAACTGCGGAGCGCGTGCCTCCACAAGGAGGAATTAGGCGAACAAGGCGAAGGGAATTGCCGTAAATACCGTGAGTCGTGCAGACGATAGGTTTCAAGCACTGATGAAAGCGCGGGTGGTGGTCACGCTCAAGGACGGCATCTTGGACCCGCAAGGGAACGCCATCGAGGGCGCGCTCAAATCGCTCGGCATCGCCGGTATCGACAGCCTGCGGCAAGGCAAAATATTCGAGATCGAACTTGCCACGAACGATCCAATAACAGCGGAAGGATTGCTGCGCGATGCTTGCGAGAAATTGCTCGCCAACCAGGTCGTTGAAGATTTCCAGGTGGAACTCCGCTAATTTTTCGTGAGCAGCAGGTTGCCCGCACAAGCAGCCATGAGCGAGGAAAATATAACCGGCACAATGAAAGCCGCCATCATTCTCTTCCCCGGCTCCAACCGCGAGCGAGACGCACTCCGCGCCGTGGAAAAAATCGCCAAGGCTAAACCTTGCGTCGTCTGGCATGGCGAACATACCCTGCCCGCCGGCACCGATCTTGCGGTACTCCCAGGCGGCTTTTCTTACGGCGATTATCTGCGCTGCGGCGCCATCGCCGCTCGGGCGCCAATCATGGACGCCGTGCGCGCCCATGCCGGGCGAGGCGGTCTCGTTCTCGGCATCTGCAACGGCTTCCAGATCCTAGTTGAAGCCGGGCTATTGCCTGGCGTGTTGATGCGCAACGCTAATTTGCGCTTTATCTGCCGGATGCAGCATTTGACCGTCGAGCGAGCCGATACGCCTTTTACTGCCCGCTATGCCAAAGGCCAGATTATCAAAGTGGCGATCGCGCATGGCGAGGGAAATTACGTCGCCGACGGGGAAACGATCGCGCGCATCGAGGGCGACGGCCGGGTCGCCTTTCGCTATTGCGACGCGCGGGCTGGCCGGGAAGGTGGCGCCAATCCCAACGCCTCGGTCAATGACATCGCCGGAATCTACTCGGAGAGGTTCAACGTACTTGGCCTGATGCCGCATCCGGAAAATCTCATCGATCCGCTGGTTGGCGGGACCGATGGGCGCGGCTTGTTCGAAAGCCTGGCGGGCTTTACCAAAGCGGCTTGAAGAATCAGATTTCCGCTTTGGAATGCGCTTTCATTATCATTTAGAAAAACAGCCAAACTGGTAAAGAAATCGTTGGATAAACATCATGCGAGAAAACAAAGTGATAGCGACCATGAGCAACGCTCGTGGAATTGCGGCACGCCGTAATCCGACTTGACTTCATCGTGTTTCGACTTAGGATTAATGACAAATAGTAGAGATCACTCAAAGTTTAAAAAGGATTATCATGCAAGGGAATAACAGCAAGCGAAGCTGCGCCTTATTGGCGCGGGGTTTTGCGGCCCTCTCCGTCATTCTGGCGCTAGTTGGCGCGCTCAGCGCCCGGCCGGCGGAGGCGGCGCCCTTCGCCTATGTGACGAATTCTGCCGATGGCACTGTCTCGGTGATCGACACGGCCACCAACACGGTGGTGGCCACAATCACGGTGGGGAGTGGCCCCGGTGCGGTAGCCGTCACCCCGGATGGGAAACGCGCCTATGTCGGGAATGAGACTAATTCCGGCACTGTCTCGGTGATCGACACCGCCACCAACACGGTGGTGGCCACGGTCCCGGTGGGGACTAACGCCGGTGGGGTGGCCGTCACTCCGGACGGGACACACGTCTATGTGGCGAATTCTCGCTCCGGCACTGTCTCGGGGATCGACACAGTCAACAACGCGGTGGTGGCCACGGTCGCGGTGGGGAGTTTCCCCATTGGCGTCGCGGTCACCCCGGACGGGAAACACGCTTATGTGCCGAATGGTGGCGACGGCACTGTCTCGGTGATCGAAACGGCCAGCAACACGGTGACGGCCACGGTCCCGGTGGGGGTTGACCCCACGGGGGTAGCAATAACCCCGGATGGGAAACACGCCTATGTGACCAACGCCTTCCCCAACCCTGGCACTGTCTCGGTGATCGCCACGGCCAGCAACACGTGGTGGCCACGGTCACGGTGGGGACTACCCCCAGTGGGGTAGCCATAACCCCGGATGGAAAACACGCCTATGTGACGAATAACGAATTCTTCTTTGGAGTGTCTCGGTGATCGACACGGCTAGCAACACGGTGGTGGCCACGATTCCGGTGGGGACTATCTCCGCTGCGGAAGTATTCACCCCGGATGGATGGGAAACACGCCTATATACCGGGGCACCTCGAAAAATATTC
>QHBR01000384.1 GCA_003244015.1 Hyphomicrobiales bacterium
GACGAGGTCTGCCTCGACGCGGAGGACCCGACCCAGAAGATGGGTTATGAACATCCCGGAGAACGCTGGTTCTTGATGAATCACGCGGACAATAGCGGCTTTTTCCAGTCGCGCGATGACAGAGTCCGTCATCGTCGCGACCGTCGCTATGCGCTGCGGCTGCCCGGCAAGACATCCTTCCCCGAAGAAATCATTCGTTCCAAGCATTGCGACGACGGCTTCCTTACCTTGCTCCGAAACGACGGTGACCTTCACCTTGCCGCGATGGATGTAGAAGGCCGCATCCGCGGGGTCTCCCTGGGCAAAGACGATCTCGTCCTTGCGGTTACTCCCCAATGCTGCGGCCCTCGCCAACCATGGCGAGAAAAGATTTCGGATTGAATGACGGTTGACGTTTAATCGCCATGATACAGCCTCCTGCACTGCGAGTCTGTGACGAGTATCTTTGTGTATATACCACATAATTTCTCGCGGCGGATGAGCAATTTTGAACAGAGCGGCACTCGGCAGTCTGCTATTTCAGCTCTAACAGCCAAGAAAGAGCTGTTGATATCAGGCAACAAATTCCAATTGCTGCGGCATAGGCAATAGAGGCATCAAGGCGACGCCGGGTGACAAACCTCATCATCGGGAGCGTGCTGCTTGGGACCGTCTTCGGACGGTTTTTCAAGGTTTGGGTTCTTGTTCCGGCCTGCGCGTTGACCTTCGCAATCGTTTTTGCCAGTTCCGCCTATTACCAACATGGCCCGCTGAGCGCGCTTCTCGAATTCGTCGCCGTGATTGCGGCGTGCCTGCAAATCGGCTACGCGTCCGGCTGTCTTTCATGCGGCATCCGCGACAGGTGGCGGCGCCTCATGCGGCATTTGGTCCTGCTTGCCGGCCCCGCACGATTGGTTAACCAAGGCTTAGGAAACTTTGTCGAATAATAGGCAATGATCCAAAGCCTTTTTCGCGGCGCACGGGCCGGGCCATGAAACTCACAAAACTCCGCATCGCGGGCTTCAAGACTTTTGTCGAGCCGGCCGAGTTTTTGATCGAGCCGGGGCTGACCGGCATTGTCGGGCCGAACGGCTGCGGCAAATCGAATCTGGTCGAGGCGCTGCGCTGGGTCATGGGCGAGAATTCGTCGAAAAGCATGCGCGCGTCGGGCATGGACGATGTGATTTTTTCCGGCGGCGGCGACCGGCCCGCGCGCAACATGGCGGAGGTCGTTCTCTTTCTTGATAATAGCGACCGCTCGGCGCCGGCCGGGTTTAACGATGGCGAGATGATCGAGGTTTCCCGCCGCATCGAGCGCGAATCTGGCTCCACCTACCGGGTCAACGGACGCGAGGTGCGTGCCCGCGATGTCCAATTGCTCTTCGCCGATGCCTCGACCGGCGCGCGCTCGCCGTCGATGGTGCGGCAGGGGCAGATCGGCGAAATCATTGCCGCCAAGCCGCAGGAGCGACGCCGGATCATCGAGGAAGCCGCGGGCATTGCGGGGCTCCATTCCCGCCGCCACGAAGCCGAGCTGCGTCTCAAGGCGGCGGCGGACAATCTCGTTCGCCTAGACGATATTTTGCGGCAGATCGATACCCAGTCCGAGAGCCTCAAGCGGCAGGCGCGCCAAGCGGTTCGCTACCGTGGCCTCGCGGGCGAAATCCGGCGCAACGAAGCCCTACTCGCCTTGATCAATCATACTGAGGCGGCACACGTGCTTCGATCGGCCGAACAAAAGCTCGAAGCCGGTCTCCTCGACGTCGCGGAAAAAACCAGGGCCCAAGCCGAGGCGACGCGGCTGCAAGCGATCGCCGCGCATGAATTGCCGGGACTGCGCGGCATCGAAGCCGAGGGCGCTGCCGAATTGCAAAGGCTCGTTGTTGCCCACGAGACGCTGGATGGAGAAGAAAGGCGGGCGAAAAGCCGCGCCGCCGAGCTGGCGCAGAGAATCGCCCAAACGGCGAGCGACATTGCCCGGGAGGCCGCGCTGATCGAGGACGCGGCAGGCGCTCTCGCGCGGCTCGATCAGGAGGCAACCGAGCTTGCGGGCGGCGGCATGGACGAAGCGGGGATCGAGGCCCTGCGCGAAAAGTTCGCGGACGCCGAAGCGGCCCTCGCGATTACGGAAAAGACGCTCGCCGGGACGCAGGACACAAGGGCAGCGGTGGAGGCGCGGCGCGTGGCGCTTGAGGCCACAATTCTGGAACAAACGGCCCGCGCGGCGCGGCTAGATGCCGAAGTCGAAACAGTGAGGGGGGAACGCGGCGCGCTTATGTCCGATTCCCCAGACGGCGCGAATTTCGCGCTTTTGGGGGCGGCGCTCGACGAAGCCATCGCGACGGGCGAAGCGTACGAAGACGACCTTGCCCTCACTGAGGCCCGCCATGCAAAGGCCGGTGCCGAAGAATTAAAAACCCGGGCTCCGATGGCCGAAGCCGAGCGCAAGGCGCAAACTCTCGAAACGCAAGTCGCAACATTGGCCAAATTGCTGAACGCCGGCGGCGGCTTTTGGCCTTCGGTCACCGAGGAGATCGGCGTCGCGAAAGGCTATGAGGCGGCGCTCGGCGCGGCGCTCGGCGACGATCTCGACGCCTCGACCAATCCGGCTTCGCCGGCGCATTGGGCCCGAACCGACGCTTCAAACGACCCCGCTTTGCCGCCTGGCGCGGAAGCGTTCTCGAAGCTCGTCACGGCGCCGGCCCCTCTCGCGCGGCGGCTGAACCAGATCGGCGTTGTCCCGCGGGCCGAAGGAACCGCCTTGCGGACGCTGTTGAAACCCGGCCAAAGGCTGGTCTCGAAGGAAGGCGATCTTTGGCGCTGGGACGGTTTCACGCAAGCCACCGAAGCCCCTACTCCCGCCGCGCGGCGTCTCGCCGAAAAAAACCGCCTCGGCGATCTCGCGATCGAGGCAGAAGCCGCGCGCGGCGCCGCCAACGCCTTGAAAGCCGATGCGGAGCTGGCCCAAACGGCTCTAGCTGCCGCGGCTGCCGCGGAAAACGCGGCAAGACAGGCGCACAAGAGCGCGCTGCGCGAAATCGAAGCGGCGCGCGCGGAAAAGGCGGCGGCCGAAAAGCACAAGGCCGCGACCGCTGCGCGGCTCTCGGCGCTCGAAGAAGCCCTCCTCCGCCTCGATGCCGCGCGCCGCGAAGCCAGCGAAAAGTACGCGCAAGCCGAAGCGGCGCTCGCCCAATTGGACGCCCCGGCGGCGCTGACCGCGCGGCTCGACATGGCGCGCGTGGCGGCGGCAGGCGATCGCGCCGCGGTGGCCGAAGCCAGCGCTGAATTGCAAACCTGCCTGCGCGAAGCCGAGACGCGCGCAAAGCGTTTTCGCGGCATCGAGGAAGAGCGCCAATCCTGGCATGCCCGTGGCGATCGCGCGGGCGGACAAATCAACGCTCTGGAAGCACGGCGCGAGGAAGCCACAATAGAGCTGCGAAGACTTGCCGAGGCACCAGATATATTTCTGGCCGCCCGGCAAACTCTGATGCGCCAAATCGAAGCGGCCGAGGAAGCGCGCAAGCGGGCGGCCGACGACCGGGCCGAGGCCGAGTCGCGTCTTGCCGGGGCGGATCGCGCCGCACGCGACGCGCAGGCCGCGATGAGCGCAGCGCGGGAAGAAAACGCCCGGAGCGAGGCAAGGGTCGAAGCGGCGCGGGCGCGCAGTGGCGAGATCGCGCATTTGATCGCGGCCGAGCTTGATTGCACGGAGGCCGAACTTTTTGGCCTTGCCCATGTCGCGCCGGGAAACGGTCTCCCATCCGCGGCGGAAGTCGAAAAGCGGCTCGACGCCTTGAAAGACGACCGCGAGCGGCTCGGCGGCGTCAATCTGCGGGCAGAAGACGAATTGAATGAAATCCTAACCTCGAAGACCAATCTTTCCACCGAGCATGCCGATCTGACCGAGGCAATCCGGCGGCTGCGCCAGGCGATCCAAGGTTTGAACAGGGAAGGCCGCGAGAGGCTCCTCTCCGCGTTCGATGCCGTCCATGCGCATTTCAAGGAGCTGTTCACGACGCTTTTCGGCGGCGGCTCGGCCGAGCTTCAACTGATAGAATCCGAGGATCCACTCGAAGCCGGGCTCGAAATCCTCGTTCACCCGCCAGGGAAAAAGCCACAGGTCATAACGCTTTTGTCCGGCGGCGAGCAGGCGCTTACCGCGATGGCGTTGATCTTCGCGATCTTTCTTACCAATCCGGCGCCGGTTTGCGTTCTCGACGAAGTCGATGCGCCGCTCGACGACGCCAATGTCGAACGCTTCTGCGATCTTCTCGAAAATATGCGCGGCAAGACCGAGACGCGCTTTATTACCGTCACCCATAATCCGATCACCATGGCGCGGATGAACCGGCTGTTTGGCGTAACCATGGCCGAACGCGGCGTGAGCCAGCTCGTCAGCGTCGATCTCGAAGAGGCCGAGCGCTTCCGCGACGCTAGCTGAGTGCGGAAAGCGGTCTCGCCCCAGAAGAAATCCTAAGAGCCGTATTCTTCGCAATATTTCAATAACTCAGATGTTAAGGCCAAACATCCCCGGCGCGATGACGGGCGGCGTTCGCTTCTTCGCCAGAATGAAATGCCGGGCAGCGGCGCCGCCGGCCAAGGAAGGAGCGTCCGCCATGCAAAT
>QHBR01000281.1 GCA_003244015.1 Hyphomicrobiales bacterium
GAGGCCTGCCGGGATCAAGATCCCGTCCCGCCAGGAGACGGTTGCGACGCCTCGCTCGCCTGGTGGTTTTCGGATGCGATCCTACATCCGAAGCCCCATGCCGAAAAACCGAAGCCGCCCCTGACGATGGCGCAACTGCCGCCCGAATGTGAAAGCGTCCTCACCGCGCGCTGAGAATTTTTGTCCGATGATCGGTTGCCGGCCGCGTTTTCGAAAACAAGACCAGATTAGCGCGAATTATCCGCTGCGACTGGGGGTTCGATCGATTCCAGCGGCTTCATTTTTATGTGATGCAGCTTGGTCTTGTGATGCACGCTCACGCTGCGCCCCATGACGATGGGCGCCTGCGGCCTGGAGGGCCGGGCGCTGGCGGGCACGCTCGCGGGGAGAGGGGGATCTCCCTTGATGCCAGCCCCCTGGGGAACGCCCCCGGCGAGCGTGGCGCCCGTCGCGACGAGGTTTGAAAAAACGAGGATTCCAAAGATTCGTAAAAGTGTCATCACGTAACTCCAAAATGCGGGCAATGTTGCGCCGATGGTTGCCCGCAGCCGAGTTTTCCGCCGGTTTATTTCAAAGCGAAGTAATGCCCGCTCAAAGTGAAAATTTGGTTGATGCCGTGCCTTGCCGCACTCAAATGACTCCATGGCGGAAGAAATCAGTTCCCGCTTGCGCAGCTATGGCGGCGAGATACCGATGGGGCAAGAAACGCCAGTGCCGCCGAGGCCGCAATAGCCCCGCGGATTTTGCGCGAGATATTGCTGATGATACGCTTCGGCGTAATAAAAATCCGGCCGGTCGAGGATCTCCGTCGTGATTGCAGCAAAGCCTCGCGCGGCCAACGCGTTGGCGAAGGCCGCCTTGCTTGCCTCCGCGGCGGTGCGCTGGGCCGCGTTTTCGACATAGATGGCGGAGCGATATTGCGTGCCAACATCGTTGCCCTGCCGCATCCCTTGGGTCGGATCATGGCTCTCCCAAAAAGTCTTTAACAGCGCTTCATAGGAAATCTTTGCCGGGTCGAAAGCGACCAACACGACTTCGTTATGGCCGGTCGCCCCCGAGCAGACTTCCTCGTAGGTGGGGTTTTGGGTAAGGCCGCCAGCGTATCCGGCGGCCGTCACATGGATTCCGTCGCCGAGCTCCCAGAACTTGCGCTCGGCGCCCCAGAAACAACCCATGCCGAACAACGCGGTCTCGATGCCCCGTGGGAACGGAGGCTTCAGTTCGTGCCCGGTTATGAAATGGGTTCCGGCGGTCAAAACCGGATCCCGCCGTCCGGGCAAAGCCTCGGCGGCGGTGGGCAGGGAAATGCGTTTGTGGAACGACAACATGGCTGGCATCCTTCGGGGACGTAATCCTTCCTCCCCCAAAATGGGTCTTGCACCCCAAGCATACAATTGAATGCCGGCGCGACCAACAGAGGCGCGCGCGTTCAACGGCTCGAAAAGCCGAATCTTGGCGCCGGTTTGCTGCCAAGCCGGATGGCCAAACATCCGATGGCGCCAACGGCGAGCCATACCGGTAAACGCATAAGATCGACCAAAACGGGGTCCCAAATGAATGGATGAACCTGACGTTCAACGAAGGCCTGTGCCAAGGCCAGCTTGCCCGGGGCGAGCGCCATGAGCCTCTCGCCGAGTGGCGTGACATATAGCCTTGCGCCCGCGACAGAGCGCGTGACATCACCGAGGAGAGTGACGAAAGCGGTCGCCAGCAAGCACAGGCCTAAAAAACGCAAAAGCAGCCGGAACAAGATTTACGCGAAACTCCCCTCGCTAGCTTGGCCAAGGCCGCAGGCCTCGGTCCGGATACTGACCCGTCGTTGGAACCCGCAATGGCGACGGCCGGCACTTGGGCCTAGGGACCGGCCCAGCTTTACCGCCGCGCCGCCGTCCTCCAGCGCAATTTCTCTCCTGTCACTGCGCCGGTCGCATTGCGTTTGAACATGCCCGCGCCTATATAGCGCCGCGATTCCCTCCTCAGATATTTTTTTAGCTTTGCTGGTGGTATCCGCGAACAACGCCGGGTTTTCCGTGTCCGAGCGCATAGGAGACAGACATGAGCAATGCGCCACTGATGCCCAAGGCCACCGCCGTCTGGCTGGTCGAGAACACCTCGCTCACATTCGAACAGATCGCCAGTTTTTGTAAACTTCATCCGCTGGAAGTGAAAGGGATCGCGGACGGCGAAGTAGCGGCTGGGATCAAGGGACATGACCCTATCACGTCCGGCCAGTTGACCCGCGAGGAAATCGCGGCAGCCGAAGCAGAGGAGAAGCGCCAGCTGCAGCTCGCGGTATCGAAGGTGCGGCTGCCGGGGCCGAGCCGCAAGCGCGGCGCCCGCTACACGCCGCTGTCGCGGCGGCAGGATCGTCCGAATGCCATCCTTTGGCTGGTTCGCAATCATCCGGAGCTGAAAGATGCGCAGATTATGCGCCTCGCCGGGACCACGAAGACCACGCTGCAAGCGATCCGCGACCGGACGCATTGGAATTCGGCGGCGTTGGCGCCGGCCGACCCAGTCACGCTTGGGCTCTGTTCGCAAACAGATCTCGATTTGGAAGTCAACCGCGCCGCCAAGGATCGTCCGCCGGCCGAGGAAGACCGTGGTCAAACCCTCGTGCCCAGCGAAGTTACGACGCGCGAAACCCATAACGAACCAGTGAGCGAAGCCGGTGTTTTTGGCACTTCTGGCGTCGAAAAGGCCGAACCGGAAGCCGGCATCGACGTCGATTCCGTTTTCGCCAAGCTTAAGGATCTCAAGGTCCAAGAATAGCAATTTGCCCCATGAGTCGTGGATAGCGAAACCGGCCACAGCCCGCTCCCGGAAGCACGGATGCGCGAAATGTTCGCGGCGGTCGAATCTTGCGCGAGAATCCCGCGATGGGGCGCCTATAACCAGACGATTTGGAGCGGGTGCTTACCCGCGCCAAGCCAACAATCGTTGATGCGGGAAGGGTAGCAATGCGCCTGACTTTTGCAAGTATCTTTTGCGCAACCCTTTGCAAATGCCAGGGCGCGGCTCTTATGCAAAAGTCTCGATATCTAGTAATCAGGTAACAGACGTGAACAGGCCATGTACAGGAACAAAGGCTTTGCCAGTTTCCGCGGCGCGGCGCTTTTTCCTCTGGGGCATCTCGAAAAATACCCC
>QHBR01000098.1 GCA_003244015.1 Hyphomicrobiales bacterium
CAAATGAATCAGACCACTAGGGTGTCGTTAGCAGAAATCGAAGCAGAAGCTCAAAAGGGTTGATAAGCGGCTCATCGTTTTTCGATGTTATCGCCTCGATCCGGGGTCGCGGCCGCACGCTGCTCGGCCGCCGCGATGTTGGCGCGGAACCCGCGTAGACAGTCTCGGGGTTGATTGAACTCTGCCATGCTCTGCTATTCGGACGTGGCGAGGCTTCCGGCGTGCCAGTTCGCGAGCCTGTGAGCCGATTGCAAAAAGCCAGGCCACGGTTCATGAATTGAAACGCAGGCCTGCCGGTGGCAAATAATAAGATTACCCGCGGCCGTTGGAAGCCCCGAAAGGTCGCAGCATGACACATCCAGAACAAGGCCCGTTCCTCCGCCACGATTGGACCACGGATGAGATTGTCGCAATTCACGATTTGCCGCTGCTCGATCTAATCGCCGAGGCGAACCGCGTTCATCGCCTCTTTCACGACGTGAGCGACGTCCAAAAGGCGAGCCTCCTCAGCATCAAAACCGGCGGCTGCCCTGAGGATTGCGCCTATTGCCCGCAATCCGCGCATTACCGCGAGGTTCGCCTCGACAAGGCCGGTATGATGGAAACGGAGGCCGTGCTAGCGCTCGCGGCCCGCGCCAAAGCGCTCGGCGCCGATCGCTTTTGCATGGGCGCGGCGTGGCGGAACGTGCGCGACGGAGCGGGATTCGACGCGGTGCTCGCTATGGTGCGCGGCGTTCGCGCGCTTGGGCTAGAGGCTTGCGTGACGCTCGGCATGTTGACCGCTTCCCAAGCCGAGCGGCTGAAAGGGGCGGGGCTTACGGCCTATAATCACAATCTCGACACGAGCCCCGAATTCTACCCAACCATCGTGACGACGCGGACCTATGAGGACAGGCTCGCAACCTTGCGGGCCGTCCGCGCGGCCGGGCTGCAAATGTGCTGCGGCGGCATCATAGGAATGGGGGAGGCCGTCAGGGACCGGGCATCCATGCTGCAAATATTGGCTGCCTTCGATCCGCATCCAGAAAGTGTGCCCATCAATGCGCTGGTTCCGGTCGCGGGCACCCCGCTCGGGCAAAGGAAAACAATCGACGCAATCGATTTCGTGCGGATGATCGCCGCCGCGCGGATCGTTCTCCCAGCTGCAAGAGTCCGCCTTTCCGCCGGCCGCTCCGTTTTGAACCGCGAGGCGCAAATACTTTGCATGGTCGCGGGGGCGAATTCGATATTTTATGGCGAAACCTTGCTGACGACCCCCAATGTTGCCGAGTACGAGGACGACGCCCTGTTTGCCGCGCTCGCGCCGCCGCGCGCGGGAAAATCTGTCCATTCCTGAACATCGAGGTTATACCCGCAACATGAATAAAAGGCTGGCTGGAATTACCTTTTTGGTGTTGGCCTTGCCAGCGTGCGCCGCCGCCTTCGGTTGGGCCTGGCGCGCGCACCGGAGTGCACTCGTTCATCAACCCAAGACAATCGAAAAGACCCTCGAAAGGATCAAGCTCCCACCCGGGTTCAAGATCAGCCTTTATGCGCTGGTGCCCGGCGCGCGTCACATGGCGGCGGGACCGCAAGGCAAGGTTATTTTCGTCGGAACGGTAGGGACAAAAGTTTACGCGGTAACCACTCTTGCGGGGTCAGGCAGCACCCATAAGGTCACTCAATTTGCCCCCTCAATTGGCATGGAGCTCCCGAACGGAGTTTGTTTTTCCAAGGAAGGCATTCTCTTCGTCGTCGAACAAGACCGGGTTTTGTCTTTCCCGATGGCCGAAACAACTTATGAAAACCCTTCAATCGCGGCCACGACCGTCGTGGCTCAAGGCAAGCTCTTCCCGCCGGAAGACGAGAGCGACAATCATAGCGCGCGGGTCTGCCGCGTCGGTCCAGACGGCAAGCTCTACATAGCCTTGGGGCAACCTTACAACGTGCCGCCGCACGAAAAAATGGCGGAGTTCAACAAATGGGGAATCGGCGGCATCATCCGAATGAATTTGGACGGCACGGGCGCCGACGTTTTCGTCCGCGGCATTCGTAATTCGGTGGGCATGGATTTCAATCCGAAGGACGGGATCTTGTGGTTTACCGACAATCAGGTCGATTTGATGGGCGACGACATTCCGCCGGAAGAATTGAACCGCGCGCCCAACGCCGGCATTAATTTCGGCTTTCCCTGGTATGGGGGCGGCCACACCCGCACGGAGGAATACAAGAATGAGACGCCGCCGGAAGGACTCGTGTTCCCCGAAATCGAAACCCCCGCACATGCCGCCAATCTCGGCATGACATTTTATACGGGCACGAAATTTCCGGCAAAATACAGGGGCGGGATTTTTTTCGTCCAGCATGGGTCGTGGAACCGAACTGTACCCATCGGCGCGCGGGTTAGTTTCGCCTCGCTCAAGCCCGACGGCACGGGCGGCAAGTCGGAAATTTTCGCCGAAGGCTGGCTCAACGAAAAGGGCGCCTATGACGGGCGTCCGGTGGACGTGGCGCAACTCGCCGACGGCTCGCTCATCGTCTCGGACGATTACGCCGGCGCCTTGTACCATATCACCTATGAAGGGGACCGGCGACCCTAAATATCTTTGTCGCCGGGGCCAGGAGATATTCACCGGACTGACGTATCTGCAAGGGGCCGGAGAGGTTTCGCGCTTTTCAGTTGCGCGGCGCCGGGCGAAAAAGTTTGACTTCAATAATATCACGCACAGGCGGTGTTTCCATGAGCAGCATCACAATCCGCAAACTTGATCCGGCGATCAAGGGGCGCCTGCGGCAATCTTATACCATTTCCATATCAGAGTGA
>QHBR01000325.1 GCA_003244015.1 Hyphomicrobiales bacterium
CGAATGAATCAGACCACTAGCGTCAAGCTCGGCGATGTCATGCTCGCCGCGCCCGACCCAAATAACCCAGGGATCGCGCGGAGCTCGAAGAACTTGGCGTTAAAGGCCTACGATTTTTCGTGCGAGTCGAACTGGCCTGATCGGGCACGGCACCTTAGCCGACGCGCACCTGACCGTGCGAACCATTGCTGCGCAGATCCCACCGAACAAAGGCCGCAGGACGCCAACGCCCAGGCCGCGCTCGGCGAAAAGCCGGTCAATCGACCGGAACCCGCTTGCCCGAAGCCTTGCCCAGCCGCCGGGGAAGCCAAGCCCGCCTCGCCCTCGTCCTCAAAGCGCCGCCGCCAGCGCCGGAACGTGCGCTCCCCAACCCCCAACAGCTCGGCCGCCTCCAGCTGAGGGAACTCCGATGCCTCATACCGGCTCAAAATGCGCAAAAACTTGATGATCCGCACACCCTGAAAGGCTTCCGTCCGGCGCATCCAAACCCTCCTCAAAGGGCTTGAGAGTTACCGGACAAATCGTGTGCTACCTAAACCGGACATATCATTGTGCTACCGACATCAGCGCTGTTTTCCCCTTTCCTCGCCGCGGATTTCGTGTATAAGGCGCCCCTTCGATCCATCCGTCCGAACCCCGCTGGACGACATCCTGGCCGGGCCGCGCGGACGCCAATATTCATCCCACTTATGAGGATATCCGATGTCGATTACCGCCGAGCGCAAACAGGCGCTAGTGAAAGACTATGCTTTGAAGCCGGGCGATACCGGCTCTCCGGAGGTCCAAGTTGCGATCTTGACCGAGCGGATCGTGAATCTGACCGAGCATTTCAAGACGCACGTGAAAGACAATCACTCGCGCCGTGGTCTGCTCAAGCTTGTGTCGCAACGCCGGCAGCTCCTCGACTACGTCAAGGCGAAGGACGAGCCGCGCTACAAATCGCTGATCGAACGCCTTGGGATCCGGCGCTAAAATCTCTCCCGCAGTGCGCGAGAATTCGCGCGCGGCGCGGGCGGCATATGCATATTGCGCTTGACGCAACCGGCACCGGCCGGGAGCACGGTCCCGCACACGCATTTCCAGTGCGGGCAGGTTCCGGGTATTTCGCGGCGGACGGGGAGCTCCCTTGCGAGTATTCGAGATTGGCCCACAAGTTTTTCAAACGGAGCGTTTTGCTCGCGACAAAAGCTTAGGCGCGCAGCTGCGCCAAAAGGCGTATAAATAGCCGAAAGCGGTATAATTGTAAGGCCAAGCCTTTGATGGCTCAAATTCCGGTAATGTGGCGGCATCGGGCCGCCGCGCCAAACGATGGTGAAGACCAAATGCCCGCGGCAGGATCGCCAGGTGCTGTTCGCAGCTTCTCGCCGTCTTGCTCTGACCTTGGGCTTCGCCTTTACCCAGAAAGACGAATGAATGTTTGAAATCCATCGTGAAGAACTCGATTGGGCCGGACGCAAGCTCGTGCTCGAAACCGGCAAGATCGCCCGCCAAGCCGATGGCGCCGTCGTCGCGACCTATGGCGAAACCACGGTTCTTGCCACTGTCGTCTCGGCCAAGGCAGCCAAGCCCGAGGGCGATTTCTTCCCCCTGACGGTCAATTATCAAGAGAAGGCCTTCGCGGCGGGCCGCATTCCGGGCGGTTATTTCAAGCGCGAGGGCCGCCCTTCGGAAAAGGAGACCCTCGTCTCCCGCCTGATCGACCGCCCGATCCGCCCATTGTTTCCCGACGGTTATCGCAACGAGACGCAAGTCGTCGCGACGGTGCTTTCGCACGACCTCGAGAATGATCCAGATATTGTGGCCATGGTTGCGAGTTCGGCGGCGCTAACCTTGTCGGGCGTCCCGTTCATGGGGCCGGTCGGCGCCGCGCGGGTCGGCTCCATCCATGGCGCGCTGAAAGTCAATCCGGCGCTGGAGGAGTTGAAAGACTCCTCGCTCGATCTCGTGGTCGCGGGAACCAGCGACGCCGTGCTGATGGTCGAATCCGAAGCCAAGGAACTCTCCGAGGCGACAATGCTCCAGGCCGTCATGGCCGGCCATGCTGGATTTCAGCCGGTGATCGACGCGATCATCCGGCTCGCCGAAAAGGCCGCCAAGCAGCCGCGCGAGTTCGCCGTTCCCGGCAAGAGCGAGGTCGAGATGGCGGTGCGCGAGATCGCCGAAGCGGAATTGCGCGAGGCCTACAAGATCACCGCGAAGCAGGACCGCTATAACGCGGTCGATGCGGTGAAGGCAAAAGTTTGCGCGGCACTTTTGCCGGACGACGGAGAGCAAAAGTTTTCCAAGGAGCAGGTTGCCGAGGTCTTTCACGATCTGCAGGCCAAGGTTGTCCGCTGGAACATCCTCGACACCGGCATCAGAATCGACGGGCGCGACGTCAAGACGGTTCGCCCGATTGTCGCGCAAGCCGGCGTCTTGCCGCGCACCCATGGTTCGGCGCTTTTCACCCGTGGCGAGACGCAGGCGCTGGTCGTCGCGACGCTTGGCACCGGGGAGGACGAGCAATACGTCGATAGTTTGGAGGGCACCTACAAGGAGCGCTTCCTTCTGCATTACAATTTCCCCCCCTATTCGGTCGGCGAGACCGGCCGCATGAGCTCGCCCGGGCGCCGCGAGATCGGCCATGGCAAGCTCGCCTGGCGCGCCATCCGTCCGATGCTTCCCACGGTGGCGGAATTTCCCTATACGGTCCGGATCGTGGCCGAGATCACCGAGTCGAATGGCTCATCCTCGATGGCGACGGTCTGCGGGTCGTCGCTCGCCCTAATGGACGCTGGCGTTCCCATGAAGCGGCCGACGGCGGGCATCGCCATGGGCCTCATTCTCGAAGGCGACCGCTTTGCCGTCCTCTCCGACATTCTCGGCGACGAGGATCATCTCGGCGATATGGATTTCAAGGTGGCGGGCACTGGGGAAGGTATCACGTCGCTGCAAATGGACATCAAGATCACCGGCATTAACGAAGAAATCATGCGGGTGGCGTTGGATCAGGCCAAGGCTGGCCGGCTGCATATCTTGGGCGAAATGGCCAAGGCGCTCACCGGCGCGCGCGCCGAACTCGGCGAATTCGCGCCACGCATCGAGACCTTGAAAATTCCAACCGACAAGATCCGCGAAGTGATAGGGACCGGCGGCAAGGTCATTCGCGAGATCGTCGAAAAAACCGGCGCCAAAATCAATATCGAGGACGATGGCACGGTGAAGGTCGCCTCCTCCGACGCCAATTCGATCCGCGCCGCGATCAATTGGATCAAGTCCATCGCGAGCGATCCAGAAGCCGGCCAGATCTACGACGGCACGGTCGTGAAAGTGGTGGATTTCGGCGCCTTCGTGAATTTCTTCGGCGCCAAAGATGGCCTCGTCCATATTTCGCAGCTCGCCAAAGGCAGGGTTGCCAAGACCTCCGATGTCGTCAAGGAAGGCGACAAGGTCAAAGTCAAGCTTCTCGGCTTCGACGATCGCGGCAAGGTGCGCCTTTCCATGCGCCTTGTCGATCAGCAGACCGGGGAAGATCTCGAGGCGAAGGAAAGGCTCGAACAGCGGGAAGCGGGAGAATAAAGGCCGTAACCCCTTGAGGGGGGTTTACTAGGGTTAAGACCTAATTAACCATGTTTTGATTCAAGGGTAGACCTAATTAACCATGTTTTG
>QHBR01000161.1 GCA_003244015.1 Hyphomicrobiales bacterium
AAGTTAGAGTCGATCCACTAGCCATTAGCCGCATTTGTACCGACATCCACCGGATGACGGCCTTGTCGCGGCGGAGATTGCCGCTTTCGACGGATTGTGACAATGCCAAACCCTCGACATGGGGCTCTCGTGCGCGAAAGCGGGCGACATCAGCGCATCGCGCGCCGGACAACGCCGATATTGTTTGCGTCAACACGTACCTCGCCCGTCGCCCCAGCCACGCCGCAAAAAAACGCGCGATCCGGGAAATGCGGGTTAGAATAGTTGCGGAGTTGCGGGACAAGTTCGCCGCAGC
The DNA here is from genome assembly GCA_003244015.1 of Hyphomicrobiales bacterium. Lineage (GTDB taxonomy): Bacteria > Pseudomonadota > Alphaproteobacteria > Rhizobiales > Beijerinckiaceae > Methylocapsa. The sequence goes on from QHBR01000161.1 coordinate 296, forward strand.
CGCTTTGAAATGGCCAGAGGCCTGGCTAAAACTCCCGGCGAGATAGGATTTCCCCATGTCGATGATCGGTTCGATCCGCAGGCAGCTCACGCCCATCCATCCGGAGGGCTATATTTTTATCGCGGGCTTTGCCCTCGCCACCCTTGTCCTCGGCTCGATTTTTGGCTCTCTCTTCTGGATTGGCGCGATCGCAACCGCCTGGTGCGCCTATTTCTTCCGCGACCCGGCCCGCCTCACCCCGCTCGATGAAAATCTGGTGATCTCGCCCGCCGACGGCGTCGTCTCCTCGGTTGGATATTTCGCGCCGCCGCCGGAACTAGGCCTCGGCGCCGAACCGATGCAGCGGGTTTCGATTTTCATGTCGGTGTTCGACTGTCATGTGAATCGCGCGCCTGTCGCCGGCCGGGTGACGAAGATCGCCTATAGGCCAGGCCTTTTCGTCAATGCCGATCGCGACAAGGCGAGTGAGAACAACGAGCGCAATGGCCTTGTCATCGAAGGTGGCGGCGGCCGTTTCGGCGTTGTCCAGATCGCCGGATTTGTCGCGCGGCGCATTGTCTGTGTTGTGCGCCAGGGCGAGTCTATCGGCGTCGGCGACCGGTTCGGCCTGATCCGATTCGGTTCGCGCGTCGATGTCTATATGCCCGGCGCGGCGAGACCCTTGGTGACGCTGGGATCCAAGGTGGTCGCGGGCGAGACGGCGCTCGCCGAACTTCGCTCGAACGCACCGCGCCGGAATTTCAAATCCGGTTGAACACGAGCCTAGCCCAAGGCCGGCACGGGGGCGCCTTGCCAGGCTAAGTCCGAAGGGGCTGGCGCTCCAGCGCGACCGCCGCGCCCGCAGCCCGCGCCCTGGCCGGAGTGCCGCTGCGCTGCAGGGCCTCCTCATGCTCGCGCGCCGGATACGTCCGCCGGCGCGGGGATAACGCAATGCCGCCCAATCCTGGCGTTTGCCTCGATGCGCACGAGATTGCCGATTCTCGTTTCTTCCCCGATGACCGTATCGCCCACGGCGCCGCGATCGATCGTCGAATTAGCACCAATCTCGACGCCGTCCTGAATAATGACCCGGCCAATCCCCGGTGCCGAGGGAAGTCCGTGCGAGGCCATGGCAATGCCAGCATGGCCGAAATCGACACTTGGCTGACCGATGCGCACCCCCGGACGCAAGATAACCCTGTCGCCGATCAGCGCATGGGTAATCGTTGCGTGCGGCCCGATCAGGCAGTCGCGGCCGATGCGGACGTCCGAACCGATGACGCTGTTCGCGCCAACGATCGAACCGGAACCGATTTCCGCGCGGGGCCCGACGATCACCCCCGGATCGACGATCACGTCTTGTTCGAGACGTGCCTCGGGATGAATCGACGCGCCCGGATTGATCCCCGCCGTACCAAACAAGGATTTTGGCCGTATCGACTGCGGAAACAGCCGCCGCATGGCGAGCGCGAAGCCGCGCGAGGGCGCGTCAATCACCAGCGCCAATGTCGACTTTGGCAAGCGCGGCGCGTCGCCCGGCGTAACAAAGCAGGCGGTGGCGCGGCTGGTCTCCAGAAGCACGGCATTTTCCGGAGAATCGAGAAAGGTGAGCTCGCCCGGCTCCGCCTCGTCGAATGACGCCACCCCGCTGATGACGGCCGATAGATCGGCGCCTCCAACGACCGCCGCGCCGGTGCAGGCAACGATATCGGCGAGCGATGTCCTGGCCGCGCGCGGGAATAACACTGGTTCGCTCATGCGCGCCTCTCCACGAAGGCCGCTCCGCGTCCTTTACTAGGATTTGGCGGGCGCGACAAAAATCGAGCCGGACAGACGCTTTATCAGAAAGTGGTGCCGCCGGTGAAGCGGAAGAACTGAGTCTGATCGAACTGGCTCTTGGTGATGACCTTGGCAAAGTCGAAGCGAATAGGTCCCAGCGGCGACGACCAGATAATCGATCCGCCGGCGGAGGTCCGCAGCTTCGTCGAGTTACCTCCGACGGTGATGCAGTTGCTTTGGGTGAAGAGCGGCGCCACGTCGACGGGGGTGCAAACGCCATTCGGGCTGAAATTGGTGCGTCCGGTAAATCCGTACAATGTGCCGGCGTCGGCGAAGATAGCTCCCTTCAGGCCGAGATCCCTCGGCAGACCGAAGAGCGGGAACTGCGCTTCAAGGCTGCCGCCGAAATATTTGGTGCCGCCAAGCGGGTTGCCCTGGGGGTCGCCGGTCCCCACGTCGCGCGGGCCGATGCCAAACGGAGCAAACCCGCGCACCAGGCTTGGCCCGAGATTGAAATTGTCGACGATGCGCAATTGCGTTCCGCCAAAGGCCGCCAGATCGCCGCCTTGCAGATGCACGAGCCCGACGATCTGATCGTATAGTTCGTGATAATAACGGATATCGCCGGTGGTTCGGACGTAGCGTTCATCGCCGCCCGCGCCCGCGATATCCTGCCGCAATTCGGCGAAGAAGCCGCCGGTCGGATTTCTGTTGTTGTCAAGCGAACTATAGCCAAGCGTATATCCGAAACTCGATGTCACGAAAGGGCCCTGCGCCTGCTTCAGCGCCAAGGAGGCTTCGCCGTTCGTCAAGCAGTTGAAAGAGAAAGTTGGCGCCGATGTGCCAAATCCTGGCGTCACCCCGTTAATCGGACTGTTGCAATCGTCGAAGGGGCGCCCGGAGTTGTTGGGAATGGAGATATCCGTGCGGTAGATCGAGTATCGCGGCGAGAAGGTAATCTCCTCCGTCACGGGCAAGCCGAGCCGCAGCGTCGCCCCGGTCACGAAGTCATTGTAGAAAGAAAATTGAAAGGCGTCGGTTTTCTTCGCGTAGACATCGAAGCCCGCCGCGAGCCGGTCTCCGAGGAAATAAGGTTCGGTGAAATTGAACTCGACGCCCCGGCTGAATTGCCCCTCCGAGACCGCAAGGCGCACATATTGGCCGCGGCCCAGGAAATTGGTTTCGGTCACCGAGACCTCGGCAATGAAACCTTCAGAGGTCGAATAACCGCCGGATAGCGACAACGAGCCGGTCGGCTGGTCCTCGACATCGACTACCACGATCACCCGGTCTTGCGTCGAACCCTGTTCGTTGGTGATCTTCACCTTCTTGAAATAGCCGAGGTTGTTGAGCCTCCGTTCGGCCCGGTCGACGAGCACCCGATTATAGGCGTCGCCTTCGCCGATTTCGAATTCGCGCCGGATCACATAGTCGCGCGTTCTGGTGTTGCCCCGCACGACAATGCGTTCGATATAAACACGTGGCCCCTCGTCGAGGACGAAGGCGATGGTCACCGTATGCGTCGCGGGATCGCGGTCGCCGCGCGGATGCACCTGGGTGAACGGGTAGCCGTGCTTGCCAACCTCCTTGGTCAGCGCATCGACGGTCTTTTCGACCAGGTCGCCATTATAGACTTCTCCGGCCGAAAGACGCACGAACGGGAGCAGCGAAGCTCCGTCGAGATCCGGCAAATGCGATTCCACGTTGACCGCGGCGACGGTATATTGCACCCCCTCCTCGACCGTGATCGTAACGATATAGCCGCCTTGCTCCGGGTCGAACTGAGCGTCGGAACCCACGACGTGAAAATCGGCATACCCGTTCTTGAGATAGAACCGGCGGATAAGTTCGAGGTCGGAGGCGATCCTGTCGGGATCGTAGACGTCCGACGTCTTGAAGAACGAGAGGTAATTCATCTCCGTCGTCTGCATGAGATCGCGCAGCTTGCCGGAGGAATAGACCTGGTTGCCGACGAAATTGATCGTCTTCACGCCGGTCTTTTCGCCTTCGTCTATGGTGAAGACGACATCGAGCCGGCCGTTTGGCAGATCGACAGTCCGCGCTGTCACCTTGGCCGCCGCGCGGCCGGAACGCCGATAGACATCCTTGATCCGCTCGATATCCGCATCGACGATAGTCTGACTATAAGGCCCGCGCGATTTCGACTTGACTTCGGCCGTAAGCGTCTCGGTCTTGACCTTGCTGTTGCCCTCGAAGGCGACGCGATTGATGACGTTGTTCTCGCTTACGCTTATGACGACTCGGCCGCCGGCCCGGCTCACCTTGACGCTGGAAACCAATCCGGTGGCGTAGAGATCCTTGACCCCCTTGTTGATAGAAGCCTGGTCCGAGCCGCTGAAATACGCGGCAATGGTGTCGCTGTCGATACGCTTGTTGCCTTGCACCAACACGTTTTCCGCGAAAGCGGCGAAACTACCGGCGCAGAGCAACGCCAACGCAACGATTGCAACCGCGAACCGGCCATGAAATATACGCATAAATCGCATTGTAAGACCGCCCCCCACATCCACGCACGCTTGACTCATTACCAGGCGCTAGTTTGTTGATACAACTTATTTTACCGGAATGGTCCAAGTTTCCTCCAGTATTCGCCAAGCGTGGCTTTTACAAGGTTTGGCATGCCCCGCAAATCAAGTTTCGTTGCATTGTAGCGATTTCGCGGGAGCGTGGCAGGCAAGACACGCATCGCGGTGAGCAATCCCTTAAGGAACAGGGTTAAGCCTTTGGGCATCTCGAAAAATACCC
>QHBR01000195.1 GCA_003244015.1 Hyphomicrobiales bacterium
CTTATTCCACGCCGATTCACAGGTCGAGCTTGTCTGCGCCATTTAGCCGGGCGAGCAGAAGGGCATAGGTGACGGTCTGCGCGTAGGCGTCCGCGAACTGGTGGTCGTCCGCATCGGGGAAGAAGTACCCGCGCCATTCATTGGCTAAAAGATGAACCGGCGAATTTTCGTTAGGAAGTGATGCGAGGACCTCCTCGCGAAGAAAACGTGCGAGCGGCGCTAGATAAGCAGCCAATTCGGGCGGACTGTGCGGAACAATGGGCTTCCAATCTAAGAAGTCTCGCAACATCGGTTCGAACGCCGCGCCGTCGATGGTTCCGGCCGCTTTGGCCCCGTCCTCATAGGGGTCGCCATCAAGCCGAAATAGCGATCCGGCCCGTTCCCCCTTGCGCCAGAGCGTCCAGTCACGGCCGTCCGTGTAGATAATGTTCGGGAGGTTTTTTAGTTTTTCCCACTGCTTCTTGCTGCGCTCTTCACGAAATCGGCTCGGGTCCGCGCCGAAGTCGCGTTGCTTCAATTCAATGTAGCCGCAGATTAGACCATCGACATAGATGGCCATGTCTGGCCGGGCGCCTTCCTGGCGTAACTGCGCCTCGGTTCGCACTTTGACATGCTTGTCAAGGGCCGCGCCGACCGTAATGAAGAAGTCTTCGATGGGGTTCTTAAGCTGATCCTCCGGGTTCGCAGTCCCCGGAAGGGCGAACTTGGCCGTCAATGAGTTGGCGAAATCGCCAAGGGCGGCGCGAATGGCGGCTTCTAGAGACATGGCCTTCACAGAATCGAGAACGTTATCTTGGCACAATGGACCGCTGTTTCCCCTGCGTCCAATCCTCCATAAGTCTCGCCCTTGCCGCCGGGTGCCCGGCTTGCTACATGGAGCGTAACCCTGCTTCTTTCCGCCGTCCCCGCGCCGGCCCGCTTTCGCGGGGTTCGTCGCAATCCCGATGAACGCGGGCGGAACGGAGCGCAACCAACCCAAAACCCCGGCGCCGTCGGCCTTCGGGCAAGCAGGAGAACGAATGGTATCCACAGACACCTACGCGCCGTCGCGCGAGGATTTCGCGGCGCTGCTCGACGAGAGCTACGGCCAGAACGAGGCCTTCGAGGGCTCCGTCGTCAAGGGGCTCGTCGTCGCGATCGAAAAAGACGTCGCCGTCATCGATCTCGGTCTGAAGACCGAAGGCCGCGTCGCCCTCAAGGAATTTCAAGGGCCGGGGCGGCAAGGCACGCTCGCGGTCGGCGACGAGGTCGAGGTTTATCTCGAGCGGATCGAGAACGCGCTCGGCGAGGCGGTCATTTCGCGCGACAAGGCGCGGCGTGAGGAAAGCTGGGTCAAGCTCGAAAGGGCTTTCGAGAAACAAGAGAAAGTCGAAGGCATCATCTTCAACCAGGTCAAGGGCGGCTTCACCGTCGATCTCGACGGCGCCGTGGCGTTCTTGCCGCGCAGCCAAGTCGATATCCGCCCGATCCGCGACGTAACGCCTTTGATGCAGACGCCGCAGCCCTTCCAAATCCTGAAAATGGACCGCCGCCGCGGCAATATCGTTGTCTCGCGGCGCACCGTGCTCGAGGAATCCCGCGCCGAGCAACGCAATGAGATCGTCGCCAATCTCGCGGAAGCTCAGGTGATCGACGGCGTCGTGAAGAACATCACCGATTACGGCGCCTTCGTCGATCTCGGCGGCATCGACGGGCTCCTCCATGTGACCGATGTCGCCTGGCGGAGAGTCAATCATCCGACCGAGGTTTTGGCGATCGGCCAGACGGTGCGGGTAAAAATCATCAAGGTCAATCACGAGACCCACCGCATCTCGCTCGGCATGAAGCAATTGCTCGAGGACCCATGGCAAGGCGTCGAGGCGAAATATCCGGCCTCCGCGCGGTTCCAGGGCCGGGTGACGAACATCACCGACTATGGCGCCTTCGTCGAGCTCGAACCGGGGATCGAAGGCCTGATCCATGTGTCGGAAATGTCCTGGACCAAGAAGAACGTGCATCCGGGCAAGATCGTCGCGACGAGCCAGGAGGTCGAGGTGCAGGTTCTCGAAGTCGATCCGGTCAAGCGCCGCATCTCGCTTGGCCTCAAGCAGACCCTCGTCAATCCTTGGCAAGCCTTCGCCGCGAAATATCCGCCGGGCTCCGAAGTCGAGGGCGAAGTCAAGAACAAGACCGAATTCGGTCTTTTCCTCGGCCTCGACGGGGATGTCGACGGCATGGTCCATCTTTCCGACCTCGATTGGAACAAGCCCGGCGAACAAATCATCGAGGAATTCAAGAAAGGCGATGCCGTCAAGGCGAAGGTACTCGATGTCGATATCGAAAAAGAGCGCATCTCGCTCGGCATCAAGCAGCTCGGCCCCGATCCGTTCGCGGAGAAGCCGCAAGGCGAGGCCGGCGCCAAACCACGTGAAGAGGACGCCGCCGGCATCAAGAAGGGCGCGGTCGTCACTTGCGAGGTGCTCGCGGTGAAGGATGGCGGACTCGACGTGAAGATCGCCGGGACCGATTTCACCGCCTACATCAAACGCACAGAACTCGCGAGGGACCGGGCCGCTCAAAGGGCGGAGCGCTTCGCCGTCGGCGAGAAGGTCGATGCACGGGTCACCGTGTTCGACCGCCGCGCCCGCAAGGTTTCCGTCTCGATCAAGGCGCTTGAAGTCGCCGAGGAGAAGCAAGCGATCGCCCAATATGGCTCGGCCGATTCCGGTGCGTCGCTTGGCGACATTCTCGGCGCCGCGCTGAAGGCGCGCGAGGACACACCCAATAAGGGAGCCAAGGGCACGGCGGACGAGTTGGAATAAATCATTTGGAATAAATCTTAAAGCGAGGTCGGCCGAGCTTCATGTGGGCGCGGAAAATCTCGCGCGGGCTTTTTTGGCGCGAAAGACACGCCGGGAGCTGGTTTAGGATCGGGCGGCCGGATGCAGGCGGAGCTCCGCCGGTATGGCGGCGATTTTTTTACCGGCGGCGATCGTTATCGTACCGGAACTCCGGGCCCTTTTTGAAAGCTCTTCGGGGAGTTCTAAAGTCCAGCAAGCGACACCTTTCAATCGGTGGCCTCTAGTACTCGACTCAAAACTGTAAGGTGAACGATGGTCAATAATATCAAACTTCAGAATGACGTAGTTTCAAACAATCTCTTAGTGAAAAAACCAATACCCTCTATCTTATCTCTCGCAGACCCT
>QHBR01000318.1 GCA_003244015.1 Hyphomicrobiales bacterium
GACCGGCGAGATTTTCCGAAAAGTCGAACCGGAGGATTTGCTGAAATTCGGACTGATCCCGGAATTCGTCGGCAGATTGCCGGTCATCGCAACGCTCGACGATCTCGATGAAGATTCCTTGAAGAGAATCCTGACCGAGCCGAAAAATGCGCTCGTCAAGCAGTATCAGCGGTTGTTCGAAATGGAAAATACCAAACTCACCTTCCAGGACGAGGCCTTGAAGGCAGTCGCCAAAAAAGCCATCGAGAGGCGCACCGGCGCGCGTGGATTGCGTTCCATCATGGAAGGCATCCTGCTCGATACGATGTTCGATCTTCCCGGTCTCGACCACGTCGAGCAGGTCGTCATCGGCCAAGATGTTGTCGAGGGAGACTCCCGTCCCCTCTACATTTACGCCGAACGCAGTGAAAAAACCGGCGCAAGCGCTTGAGCTCGCGCCGCCATGATTCTCGAGCTTCGAGAGGCCGCCGCCGCGGCCGGGGCCGTCTTGAAACGGAACCGCCGCGCCGCCATCTCTTCGATATAGATTAACAATTCTCCGGATAGGATGATGTAATGACCCAAAAACGCGAGCCCGCTCGCCCCGGCACGATGGACACCTATCCGGTTCTGCCGCTACGCGACATTGTGGTTTTTCCGCATATGATCGTGCCGCTTTTCGTCGGCCGCGAGAAATCGATTCGCGCTCTCGAAGAGGTCATGAGGGCCGACAAGCTCATCCTTCTTGCGACCCAGATGACGGCCGCCGACGACGATCCGGCGACGGAAGCAATCTTTTCGACCGGCACGCTCGCTTCGGTCCTTCAGCTCTTGAAGCTTCCCGACGGTACGGTCAAGGTTCTGGTCGAGGGGCAAGTTCGGGCCAAGGTGCAAGGCTATTCCCGCACCGAGGATTTCTATGAAGCCAGGGCCGAGGCGATCGCCGACGAGCCCTTCGACAAGGTCGAGGTGGAAGCGCTCGCCCGATCGGTCGTCGCCGAGTTCGAAGGCTACGTCAAGCTCAACAAGAAGGTCTCGCCGGAGGTCGTGGCCGCGGTCGCCCAAATCGACGATTATTCCAAGCTTGCCGACACGGTCGCTTCGCATCTCGCGGTCAAGATAACCGATAAGCAGACCGTGCTTGATACCGGCTCGATCGCCAAGAGACTCGAAAAGTGCCTGACGCTCATGGAAAGCGAGATTTCGGTTCTGCAAGTGGAAAAGCGCATCCGCACCAGGGTCAAGCGCCAGATGGAGAAGACCCAGCGCGAATACTATCTGAACGAGCAGATGAAAGCGATCCAGAAGGAACTCGGCGACGAAGACGGCAAGGACGATCTTGCCGAGATCGACGAACGCATCAAGACGACGAAACTGTCCAAGGAGGCGCGCGACAAGGCGACCGGCGAATTGAAAAAATTGCGTCAGATGTCGCCGATGTCGGCGGAGGCGACGGTCGTGCGCAATTATCTCGACTGGCTTTTATCGATTCCTTGGAACAAGCGCTCCAAGATCAAGAAGGACTTGAACATCGCCGAAAACGTTCTCGACAGCGAGCATTTCGGTCTCGAAAAAGTCAAGGAGCGCATTATCGAATATCTTGCGGTGCAGAGCCGCGCGAACAAATTGACGGGGCCCATTCTGTGCCTTGTCGGCCCTCCCGGCGTCGGCAAGACCTCGCTTGGCAAATCGATCGCCAAGGCCACGGGCCGCGACTTCGTCCGCATGTCGCTTGGCGGCGTGCGCGACGAAGCCGAAATTCGCGGCCATCGGCGCACCTATATCGGTTCCATGCCCGGCAAGATCATCCAGTCGATGCGCAAGGCCAAAAGTTCGAACCCGCTCTTCCTGCTCGACGAAATCGACAAGATGGGAATGGACTTCCGGGGCGATCCTTCGTCCGCGCTGCTTGAGGTTCTCGATCCGGAACAGAATCATTGCTTCAACGATCACTATCTCGAAGTCGACTATGACTTGTCGCATGTCATGTTCGTCACGACGGCCAATACGTTGAATATTCCCCCGCCGCTCATGGACCGCATGGAAATCATTCGTATCGCCGGCTACACGGAGAATGAAAAGGTCGAGATCGCACGCCGCCATCTGATTCCGGCCGGGCTCAAGAAGCACGGTCTTGGGTCCAAGGAATGGTCAATCGACGACAACGGTCTCATTACCATCATACGGCGCTATACGCGCGAGGCCGGCGTGCGAAATCTCGAACGCGAGCTCGCCAAACTCGAACGCAAGGCGGTCAAACAAATTTTGACCGGCAAGACGAAGGAGGTCGCGATCACCGGCGACAACCTGCCGGATTTTCTCGGCGTTCCCAAATTCCGCTACGGCGAGGCGGAAACCGAGGATCAGATCGGCGTCGTGACGGGCCTCGCTTGGACCGAGGTCGGCGGCGAATTGCTGACGATCGAAGGCGTGATGATGCCCGGCAAGGGCCGCATGACGGTCACCGGAAATCTGCGCGACGTGATGAAGGAGTCAATCTCGGCGGCGGCGTCCTATGTCCGCTCGCGCGCGGTCGATTTCGGCATCGAGCCGCCGGTGTTCGAGCGTCGCGACATCCACGTGCACGTTCCAGAAGGCGCGACGCCCAAGGATGGTCCATCGGCGGGTGTCGCCATGGCAACGGCGATCGTCTCGATCATGACCGGTATCCCGATCCGGCGCGACATAGCGATGACCGGCGAGATCACCTTGCGCGGCAGGATACTGCCGATCGGCGGGCTCAAGGAAAAATTGCTTGCCGCGCTGCGCGGTGGCTTAAAGAAAATTTTAATTCCCGAGGAAAACGCCAAGGATCTGGTTGAAATTCCAAATCCGGTCAAGAACGCGCTCGAAATCGTGCCGGTCTCGCGCATGGAAGAGGTATTAACCCATGCCCTGGTTCGCCAGCCGGTGCCGATAGTTTGGGAAGAGGAGGCGAAGCCGCTCGCTCCGCTTTCTTCCGAGGGGGAAACCCCCAGCGCCATCACTCATTAGATCGAGAGATAGAGCGGTTGCCAGAGCGAAGCCGGAGCCCTTCCGCGGGGAGTGGGGCAACCAGCAGGGGCGGATGGTGTTAAGGATCGCTCGGCGCAATTGCGGTGAGCCTCTATGGATTCGTCCGCAAAACATGGCGCATCCCGCATTGGCCTCCAAATGCCCGCAGGAGCCCCGAAAGGGGCTCTTGACGTCCCTTCCACTCACCAAACTCGTCACGCGTCGCACTTATTGAAAAGCCCTTTATTTAGGTTTCGTGTAATTCCCACAGGCCAAGCCGAGACAGCTCTTCCCTGCCTTTATAGGAGTGTGCGATATGCACATATCAGACCGCAGTATTGCGATTATAAGTCTTATTGTTGGAACGGCACTATTGCAGCCGGTTATTACTTTTACGGGCACCTCGAAAAATATTC
>QHBR01000241.1 GCA_003244015.1 Hyphomicrobiales bacterium
AAGGGGTATTTTTCGAGATGCTCATAATCCGCTCGTCGTCTTCATTCATGGCATCAACTGGTCGAAGGAGCTCGGCTGATGCATCCCAAACCTTTATTCGTCGTCCTCCTCGTCTCCAGTTCGCTTACGGCTTGCGCAACCTTCAAACGGTGTGGACTATCATTGGGGCAGTCTCTTCAAGGCGGAAACTCTCCGCCGTGCCGGACGACAGACCGGTCAAGGTCACCATCGAGCTTCCCGCCGCCGTCCACCGCGATCTTGCCGCCTATGCCGAGGTGCTTGCCAAGGAAACCGGTCAAGCGGCGGTCGATCCTGTGAACTCGTCACGCCCATGCTTGCGCGCTTCATGGCGAGCGATCGCGCGTTCGCAAAGGCAAAGCGCACCAAGGACTAACGCATGATCCGCGAAAATGATCCCAGCTTCTCGAAATTTGGCCACGCAACGTCGATGGGGTGGAGCGCACACCCCTACAACGTCCCAGCTTCTCGAAATTTGGCCACGCAACGTCGATGGGGTGGAGCGCACACCCCTACAACCTGTCGGATCCTCTTCTAAAGTTGGGTTTGTGTCCTGCCAGAGGACACCGCCGTAGATTTGTCGGTCTGATTCCAGCTCTTCGAAAGCGTGCGGGCCAGGCTGATGAACCGGCGCAGAGCTTGGTTGCTGTTGCGCAGCAGCCAGACGCCGCTGAACGGGACCACATCCGAATTTCCAGCGATGGGGCGAAAAGAGACATGCGGAAAGGGCATGGCGATGATCGCTTCGTTCATCAGGCTGATCCCTGCTCAAGCCCAACCAGATGAATGAGTGTATCACGCGCCACTGGACTCTGGCGCACGTCTGGACGCTGATGAAACGCCGCAAGGCGTCGAATGACGTAGTCGCGGACTACCACCCCGATCTCTGACCGGGTGAGGATGAAGTGCTCGGACTTCAAATCGTCCCAGTTGATCGCGTCCTTCCCGCACAGCGCATGCGTGTCCGGCAAAACGACGAACACGCGTTCGCTCCAGAGCCGGGCGACGTCGCAATCGCGCTCGGACGGCTGTCCCATAACGAAGACGATGTCGAGCTGTTCGGCGCGAACCGCGCCAGATTTTCGCTGGGCGGTCCTTCGACAATGCTGACGTCGATCTCGGGATGCCTGGCCGAATAGCATCGCAGCAGCTCCGGCAAAAATCCCGACGCCAGCGAGGAAAATATGCCAACCTGTAGGCTGCCTTTCTCGACCCGTCCGGCCATGCCCACCGAAGACACCGTCGAATCGAGATGATCGAGCGCCATTTTGATATGTTCGAAGAATTGACGGCCAGCATTGGTCACTTTGACCCCGGCATGATACCGATCGAACAGGTCGACGCCGAGAACGTCCTCGAGCTTCCTCACGCGCTTGCTGACGCTGGATTGGCAAACGCCAAGCGCCTCCGCGGCGCGGCGGAAACTGCGATGCTCCGCGACCTTCAAGGCCTGAACACCGAGGTCAGTTCAATTTTCGGGTTCATCAAAATCCCCTTAAAATGTTGGGGAGCTGGCGCGCCCCGCGAGCCGTGGTGGCTGCGCATTGAAAAAGCGAATCTCTCAAAATAAAATGCGGGCTTCTTCTGTGCACCGGCTCACGATCGGCGAGCGCGACGCGGCATGAGTTGCCCGGTTATCCGTGCCATAAGCGCTATCCGCAAATTGAACCGGCAGTTCCACCGGACGGCTCTGGCGGGAATGGCCGGCGAGGTGGCTGAGATCCAAAATTAACTTCAACGCATCAGTTTCAATGGAGGCAAAATCACTGATTCGATATCAGACCTCGTCCATATATCTGGCGTCGCCGCATCTTTAAAGCGTTTTGCGGTGTAGATTTCGTTTAAATATCGTTTATGAACTGCGCTTAACGACACTTCGGCGTCGTTTTTGGAGAGAAGTTCATATAGACGAGGCATCCCGATAAGCCAACAGAATGCGCGCCCGCTCGACCCGGCTCGCCGGTTCTGTTCGCGATCGCGTCATCGCCATCAGCTGTGTCACGTCCTATGTCAGCACGATAGAGAGCTCTGGGCGCCTTCTTGCGATCTCGAGCGATGAGCGGCCACCCTGATCTCACGCTCAGGCAGCTTAAGTCCCGCGAGATCGACCACAAGGGTCGAATCTCCAAGCGCAGCAATATCCTCGCCCGAACGCCGATGTACTTGCCGGTGTACTTGATGTACATGATGTAGATGATCACAAAACCTGTGCGACAGTCCCAAGGAATGCCGACAGTCTTCACGATAGGCCATTCGACGCGCACGATCGCCGAATTTGTGGCTTTGCTCAGGCAGGCCGCGGTCGATCTGCTCATCGATGTACGCTCTGTCCCACGCTCACGAACGAATCCGCAGTTCAACGCCGATGCTCTCCCGGAAGTGCTCGTTGACGCTGGGATCACGTACCGTCATCTACCCGCCCTTGGCGGTCTGCGCCACCGGACAAAGGGGGCGATGCCATCGCCCAATACGCTCTGGCGGGTCGCGGCTTTTCGAAACTACGCCGATTATGTGGCAACTGACGCGTTCCGGATCGGATTGGACGAATTACGAGCGCTCGCCCGTGACAATTGCTGCGCCATTATGTGTGCTGAAGCTGTGTGGTGGCGCTGCCACCGCCGGATCATCGCCGACTACCTATTGGCGGAAGGGGTTCCGGTGGCGCACATCATGGGGCACAACAAGATCGACCCCGCGAAGTTCACGCCTGGCGTGCGATCGCTGCCAGGCGTGACGCTTATATATCCAGCCGCGGAGGAGGAGGCCAAAACAATAGGCTGACCCGGCTCTGGCTCACGTAGATCGTACATCGTCCACGGCGAGTTTACGACGATTGGATCTGCGTAATGTCCCGGTCTACCGACGCCGCTCCGCTGTGAGATATGGTCGACGGATTAGGCTTCACATGGGCAGTTTTTCGCTCTGCCGCGCCGAAAGCTCGTAGCGAGCAGGACAACAAGAAAATTCTGAGGTCGCGGACCAGATGCGGTCCTCGAGCATCTGATCCTTCCGCTAGGTCGAGCGTGATCTCGCCGGCCTCAAACGCGGGATTGGCCGCCTTGGCCGCTTCCCTTTGCCGTGGAGACTTGAACATGCAGCATACAGACAACACGCTCTCCGAGAACATCCGTGCGAAATCCGTCGAGCTGCTCAATAGGCGCCTCGCCGCAGCAATAGACCTGCATGGGCAAGTGAAGCAGGCGCACTGGAACGTGCGCGGCCCAGGTTTCATCGCGGTCCACGAGCTTTTTGACAAGGTGGCTGACACGGTCGAAGACTATTCCGACACGCCAGCGGAACGCTCGGCGGCGCTCGGCGGCACGGCGCAAGGCACCGTGCAGGTCGCGTCTGAGCGTTCATTCCTGGTGCCCTACGGTTTGGGAATCGCCGACGAGAAAGAGCACATCTTCACCCTTTCGGCATCGTTGGCCGCCTTCGGCGAATCCGCGCGGCAAGCAATCGACGAGGCCGCTGCGCATGGCGATGCCGACACGGCCGACGTGTTCACTGAAATCTCGCTCGGCATCGACCACCAGCTTTGATTCGTGGAGTCGCACCTTCCGGCAAAATGATTGGTGGCATCGGCAAGGCTGAACCCATCGAGCTCGCCCTCGCGGCTCCGCCTGGTCGAGGTTCCCAAACGAGCCAATCTCCGTAGTTTCCGAGTCTACCGCAGTTAGCTATATGCGATAAATATCTGGC
>QHBR01000083.1 GCA_003244015.1 Hyphomicrobiales bacterium
CCGTCAACCCCTTTTTCGCTTAGCTATGGAATCTGGGTAGACAACGGCATTGCTCGCGCAATGTGCGTAGCCTGTCGCGGCATTTCCCCTCAAGGCCCGCGAGTTGCTGGCCGCTCCGGCGGTGACCCCGAAACCCGCCAAAGGAGGGCAACCGCCGCGCCTTGCAGCACGACCGAGACAGCGGCGAGCACCGGCACGGACCAGTCGTAAAGCACGCCGAGCAAACTGCTCCCGGCGAACCAGGCGAGGCCATAGGCGGCGTTGAAAATGCCAAAGGCGGTACCCCGTTGCGAAGCAGGCGCGAGCGGCGCGATTGCCGCGCGAATCACCGATGCCTGGGCGCCCATGCCGATGCCCCACGTCACCATGCCGGTCATCGCCGCGGCCGGGCCACCAAGGAAGGCGAGGGGAGCGCTGAGCGCCGAGGCGCAAGTGGCAAGGATCATCGTGCCGATGCCAATCCGATCGAACAGGCGGCCGAGGAGAAGAGCGGCCATCGCTTCGGCCGCCATGGCGAGCGAATAAAGAACGGGGATCCAAACCGGCGCGATCAAACCGGTCTTGCCAAAATGAAATGCGATCAACGGAAAGTCGGCGTAGCCGGCCGCGATCAGGGCCGCAGCGGCGACGTAGACCCAGAACCGGCGCGGCAAATGGCCAGGTGTCAAATCGGGGGGCGCCACATCGAGATCGCGCGGACGCGGATAGAAATGGCGAGCGGCGAAGAGCACCATCATCGCGAGCACGGCGGGGATCGCCAAAATGGCGAATGCGCCCTGATAGCTGCCTCTTGAATAAAGCGCGGCGCCGACAATCAGGGGCCCGAGAATGGCTCCAGCCGAATCGAGCGCGCCGTGCAGGCCGAAGCCCCAGCCAAGCCCGGTTTGGCTGCCCGCGTGCGACAGCATCGCGTCGCGCGCGGGGGTGCGGATCGCCTTGCCCGCCCGCTCGGCCACGATCAGGAGAACCGCAAGGTCCCAGCGGCCAGTCAACGCAAGGAGCGGCACGGCCAAGAGATTTACGCCATAACCGATGATGGTGATATGCCAATAGCTGCCGGTGCGATCGCTGAGATAGCCAGAAATTAGCCGCAACGCGTAGCCCAAGAACTCGCCAAAACCCGCGACAACGCCGACGATGGCGGCGCTCGCTCCGAGGACGCCAAGGTAAGGGCCGGTGACGCTGCGCGCGCCTTCATAGGTCATGTCGGCGAAGAGGCTGACCACGCCAAGCAGCACGATGAACCGCACGGCGCTGTGGCGGGGAAGGCCGATGCTGCCGGGCGCGGTTTCGCTCATTATGGTAATTCTCCGTACGTTTAGCGGGACGAAGAGGGCAGGGCGACAAGGCTAGCTGATCAGCCGGTACTCGATGCAGGGCGATTGGATCATGTTTCAGAAATCGCCGTCACGCCTTGGCAAGGCGCGAAACGGTTTCCTCGATAGGCCGGGCGAGCGCGAGTATAAGGCTCGCGATAGCCTCTGTGTCGTCAAGATGCGCATGCGGCAAATGTGACGGAAGACCATCCGCCGCGTCGGTTGCGAGCGCGGCGATATTTGGGTCCTCTGGATAGAGGTACGGTTTCCCGTTCGCGGTGCGGAAAACCTCGATTTTTGCGTGCGCATCGCGCTTGTAGCCCTCGACGAGAATGAGATCGGCCGGACTCATCCGCCGCAGAAGTTCGGCAAGGCCGGGCTCTTCGGCCCCGCGCAATTCGTGCATAAGCGCGAAGCGCCGGTTTGAGGCGACGAGGACCTCGCGCGCGCCGGCCTCGCGATGCAGGTAGGAATCCTTGCCCGGTTGATCGACATCGAAAGCATGATGCGCGTGCTTGAGCGTCGAGACGACGATGCCGCGTTCGCGCAAAAAGGGGATAAGCTTGACGATCAAAGTCGTCTTGCCCGCGCCGCTCCACCCGGCAAGGCCGATCACCCGCATGGTTCGCAACTCCGCAAAGGTTTGCATGTCATGCAAGCCATCACGGCTTTTTCCGCGCACCCGCGCGGGTTTAGGAACACCCGCCGCGAATTCCCGCGGCACTCTCTGGAACCTAAAGCCCGCATCCCTTATCCTCCCTTAGGCGATAGTTCAACGCGCCGCCAAGGATGATTGTTGGAGTTTCCTCGATGCCTCTCGATTTGCGCGGCCTGAACTGTCCGTTGCCGGTGCTGCGGACCCGCAAGATGCTGCGCCGGCTGGCGCATGGCGACCGTCTGACCGTCCTGTGCACTGACCCTCTCGCCGTCATCGACATTCCGCATTTTCTGCATGAGACCGGCGACACGCTGGAGCGCCAGGAGGCGGAAAACGGCCTCTTTATATTCCATATCAAGCGTGGCAAAGCTTGAAAAAAACAATTTATTGCGCGGGCCTCCCCTCCCGCTAGCGGCTAAATTTTATGGGATTTCCAGGCTCATGCCCCGTCTCGCCATTTCCGTCGAACGCTTTCCGATCCTCGGCGATTTTGCGATCTCGCGCGGGGCGAAGACGGAGGCGGCTGTGGTCGTGGCGGCGATCGAGGACAGGGCGTGGCGCGGGCGCGGCGAAGGCGTTCCCTATGCGCGCTACGGCGAGACGGTCGAAAGCGCGATCGGGCAGATCGAATCTGTTCGTTCGCAAATCGAGGCAGGCGCCGATTGCACGCGCCTGCAAACCCTTCTGCTTCCTGGCGCCGCCCGCAACGCCATCGACTGCGCGCTGTGGGATTTGGCGGCCAAGCGAAGCGGCGTTCCGGCCCATGTGCTCGCGGGCCTCGCGCCGCCGGGGCCGGTCACGACAGCCTTCACGATTTCGGTGGGCACTCCGGACGAAATGGCACGGGCGGCGGCCTTGGCACGCGCGTGGCCGCTGTTGAAAATCAAACTCGCGGGCGAGGGGGACGCGGCGCGGCTCAAAGCAGTGCGCGCCGCAGCGCCCGATGCAACCCTCATCGCCGACGCCAACGAGGCCTGGGCGGAGGCCGGTCTCGAACGCAATCTCGAAGCCTGCGCCAAGGCTGGCGTGGTGTTGGTCGAACAGCCGCTTCCGGCGGGCGAGGATTCGGCGCTTGCCAAAATCGAACATATCGTCCCCATTTGCGCCGACGAGAGCGTTCACGATCGGCGCGGGCTCGAAGATCTGCGCGCGCGCTACGACGCGATCAATGTCAAGCTCGACAAGACGGGGGGGCTGACCGAGGCGTTGGCCCTGGTGAAGCAGGCCGAAGGCCTCGGCTTCGAGCTCATGATCGGCTGCATGGTTGCAAGCTCGCTCGCGATGGCCCCAGCGCTTCTGCTCACGGCAAACGCGCGTTTCGTCGATCTCGACGGACCGCTTCTGCTCGTGCGGGACCGGCCGGATGGACTTCTTTATGAAGGCTCGATCGTTCACCCGCCCGCGCGCGAATTATGGGGGTGATGGATGATCTCGAAAGTGTCTCGTTCCGCCGCGCTTCCCCGTCGCCGCGAAAAGCGCGCGCACGAGGCCCGCCGTGCTGTGCAATACGGAGCTCAAGAATCCGTGGAAGAAACACGGCAACATTCCCTTGTGACTTTTCGCGACGGTCGCGGAAAGTTGGTATTTTGGGTGGTTGGATCGCGCGGCCGCCGGTGCGGGACAAAGTGGGTCGTAAGATGGACTAAGCGTCTGTCACCGCAGCGTGTTCGGCAAAATAGCCCTCTTTCGAGAGGGCGACTATCGAGTGGCCCGCGGCGGGTTCCATCTTGGGCCTTATGCGGCTGTGGCGCTTGCTTAGGCCATTTAGGCCACGAAGGGTGTCAGTGGGTCCGGGAAAGGAGGCGGGTGGCGGTAAGTCGTCATCGCCGCCGCGATTCGGCGGGATTCCTCATCGAAGGTGGTGTTGATCGTTCTCCCGCTGACGGAATCGATGGCAAGAAAGCGGAGCTTTGTTTGGTCGATAATGCCGCGGACATATCGGCTAGGATCGTGGCTTACCACGACGGCCGCGGCGTAGATGTCGAAGATGCGAACACAGATCACGATAGCCTTGCCTGCTACAATGGGGCACCTCGAAAAATA
>QHBR01000031.1 GCA_003244015.1 Hyphomicrobiales bacterium
GGGGCCTCATGCACAGGAATGTCGCGCACAACAAATGCTACGCCGCATGCGGACAATTCGCGGACGCCACGCTCGATTTCTTGCGTGATAAAGTCCCCAAGAACTGGAACCGCTTCCGTGATTCGGTCACCGACAACTTTCGCGTCGTCAGCCCAAAGGATTTTCGGGTTCTGACGTAAACGGGGTATATAAGTTATGTCGACGTCGGCATAATTTGTATTCGGTGACGAAGGGCCAGCAGGCGATCCGCGAATTCACTGGCGCCATGCGCGACAGACGGGCAATCTGCCGCCGCTCCCCGGCATCTTTCCGGATTATTCCGCTCCGATTGTTCGCAACGAGCCCGAGAGCCGCGAGCTGACGATGGCCCGATGGGGCGTGCCCTCGCCCGTCTTTTTCGCTGAAGGGCAAGAAATCCGATCCAGGCGTCACCAATGTCCGCAACGCCGCATCCCCGCATTGGCGGCTGGCTTTCGATCGAGTACCGCTGCGTCGTGCCCTTCACGAGTTTTTCCGAAAACGAAGTGCTGCCGGACGGCACCCACCCTCCCGTCTGGTTCGCCTTCGACGAGACGCGGCCCTTGGCCTTCTTTGCCGGCATCTGGACGCGCTGGACCTCCGTCCGGAAGGTCAAGGAAGGCGAGACGACAAACGACATTTTTGCCTTTCTGACGACCGAGCCGAACAAAGAGGTCGGGCGATCCACAAGAAAGCGATGCCCGTCATTCTGACGGCGCGGGAGGAAATCGATCTCTGGATGAGCGCACCGGCCGGGGAAGTGCTCAAGCTGCAAAAGCCGCTTCCCGACAATGCCCTCAAGATCGTCGCGAGGGGCGAAAGACAAGATGAAGGAGGCCTCGCGGCCTGACGTTCATGCTTGCGCTGGAAAGTTATCGCGACAGGGCGAGGAGCACCGCCGAAGAGCCGAACAGCGCCGTCTCCAACCCGCAGGCGCGGCACCGAAGCCGTCCCCGGGCCATTTCCCACAGCTCGCCAGTCTTGCCGCCCTTCCGCCGCTTTCGAAGGTCTCGGCGCAACTTAACGACGCCCTTTCGGAGCCGTCTCACGCAGATCCCGTCGACCTCGTCCGCCCCCGCGTTCAAACGTCTGTTGCGCAAAATGGCTCGGCAAGATGGCCGAATGTTGCGACCACTTTTTCGTAAACCGGCCGCTTGAATGGAACGATCAGCGCGGCGAGACGGCCGATCGGCTCCCATCGCCACGCATCGAATTCCGGTCGCTGTCCGCCGGCGGGTGCGTCGATGTCGATTTCGTTTTCGTCGCCGTCGAAACGCAGCGCGAACCATTTTTGCCGCTGGCCGTGAAACCGGGCCTTCGCGGATTTCTTCAAAACACCGTCCGGCAGATCATAGCTGTACCATTCTGGCGACTCCGCCAGAAATGTCGTGGAAGACACGTTGGTTTCCTCGCGCAGCTCGCGCAAGGCCGCCTGATAGGGCACTTCGCCGGCGTCGATTCCGCCCTGCGGCATTTGCCACTCGTGCCCGTGGCGCAGGTGCTCGGGTATCTTCTTGTTGCGGCGGCGCCCGACGAAGACGAGCCCGGAGCGATTGAAGAGCATGATTCCGACGCAAGGGCGGTAATTTAGAGAGTCCATTGCCGCCTTACCTCACGGCCGGCGATCCAATCGCCACGCGAGATTGCTGGCTTGGCATGGCCGCGCTTAGCGGGATGAGCGCAATGCCTCGCGCCTCCAGCGCGCGGGCAAAACGGCCGATAGTTTCGACCGAAGCCGGAAGCGCGCTCGCAACCCCGATCGCCACGCCCTTGTCGCGAGCGATTGCTTCGAGCCGCGCGAGGGCCGCTTCGATTGCCTCTGGCTCGGCCGTCGAATCGAGGACAACGTCGGCGCGCGCGGCCGCAAGAGCCTGACCGGGCGCAAGCGTCATGGCGAGGCTCTGCGCGGACGTCCCGTCATCGACGTAAAATAAGCCGCGCGCGGCAATCTCGCGCAAGACCGGCGTCAAAGCCTTTACATCCGCGGTGAGCTTGCCGCCGAGAAAATTCGCGACGCCGGCATAGCCAGTGAACCGGCTCATCAGCCAGGTAAGATTGTCGATATTGGCGGCTTTCCCGGCGCCCGCGAGAAGCGTGTGCGGGCCGGGATTGTCGCGCGGGAAATCGAAGGGCTCCATCGGAATTTGCAAGACGACCTCGTGGCCCGCCGCGCGCGCGCGCCGTTTCGCGCGGAAGTTCGGCTCCATAGGGCGCGAAGCCTAGCGTGACGGCGCCCGGTAAACTTGCGATCGCCGTTTCCGTTGCGCGCGGAGCAAGACCCATGCCGCCAATGAGCAAAGCTATGCGCGGCGCACCCTGTGTCGATCCGCCGGAGGATACGGCGGGGCGGGCATAAACCTCGGACGGCCGCGCACCGTCGGCCCCAATGCGTGGGATTGGGCCATGCGGCGTTTGTTCGATAAGCCGAGGGTCGGGCGCCGAAGGGAGGCCCGTGTTCAGCGCCTTCGCCACATCGATGACGAGAGCCTCGGGCGCGCCGCCGCCGCCGGCACGAATGATTTTCACCCCGGTCCGCCGCTCGACCGCCTCCGCCCCCAAACCGGCTTTCTGGGCAGGAATCGTGGCGGTAGTGTCTTGAAGCGGCGCGGCTGTCTCGCTCGCTCGCGCCACGATAGGTTGCGGCGGGGGCGCGTTATTTTCTACTCCGGCCGGAGTTTGGTAAAGCGCCGCGCCTGGCGGCCTGACTAGCGCCGGCAAAAACGCGGCAGCAACAGCAAGCAATCCCAGGCCAGCTATCGCAACCGCCGCATAAAGCGCGCTGCCGCGCGACGGGCGCTTTGGAACCGGGAACTGTCCCAAGGGAGCATTCAGATCGTCGTCCGTCATACCTGATCGCTATCCTGCGTTGGCACGCATGCAAACCGGTGCAAGTGCCAAACTTGTTCAAGTGCCAAACCGGCGCCAGCCAGATGGCGGAACGCGGCGGCGCCGCGCCAAGTCCGGCAACAGCCAAGGGACGGCCGCCGGCCACGCCGCTCCGCCCGCCGGCGTTCCAGGCCTAGCGGGCCGAAGCAGCGGCATTCGACCCCGATCCGGCCGCGACCGGCCGGTTCATGGTCCAACGTCCTCGTGTTCGCGCGGCCGAAAGCTGCCCCCACTTTCGCGGATCATGCTTGCGCGGGGCCGTCGCTTCGTTTCCAGGCATTTAACGAAAATGACCGCCGGTTTCAACCCTGGCCGTTTAACAATGTTCCTTGGCTTCCTTATGTCCGCCTCGCCAAAGCCGCCCGCTCCATCCGTGCTCACGAAGCACAGACCACGGGCTCCCGAAGCCGGGCTCTGGCCGGCCGCGGAACAATCCCCCGATGTGCCGGCGAACCCGGCCCTAGCGTCAAGGCGGAATTACTTCCGCCCCAAACGTGCCGCCTGACACGGCGAAGTTTAATCATTTCAAGCGAGCGACAAAAATTGGGCGCCGCCCAAATAAAGCCCCGTCATCCGCCTTTATTTTATTTTATTTGGGAACATCGGGGACTGTGCTATCCTGGCCCATGGACCAGAAAAGAACCGATGCCCCCCCACCCAGATCATTGCCCGACCAAGTTCCGCATACCAATCGTTTGCTCGGCGCCTTTGAGCCTGCCAGCCGCGCGCGGGTCGATCCCTATCTTGAGCGAGTTGAATATAGGCTTGGCGAGGTCGTGTGCGAGGCGGGCGGCCTCCTCGAGCACGCCTATTTCCCGGATGGCGCCGTCCTCTCGTTGTTGACGGTTCTGGAGAATAGCTCGGCGATCGAGACGGCGAACATCGGGCGGGAAGGCGCTTTCGGTCTCTTCGCGGCGATGTATAGCCGCACTTCCTTCAATCGAAGCCTTGTGCAAATGGAGGGCGGCCTGCTTCGCATCCCGATCAAGGTTTTGCAATCGGAATTCGAGCACAGCGCGCACGTTCGCAATCTCTTCGTCAGCTATTCCGAGACGCAGCTCGCGCAGATTCAGCAGACGGTCGCGTGCAATTCCATGCACACGACGCAAGAGAGGATGTGCCGCTGGCTCCTCATGATGCATGACCGGGCCAACAACGAAGACTTGGTCTACGCACGAGTTTTTGGCAGAGATGATGGGCGTCAATCGCAAGTCGGTGACGCTTGCCGCGCAGACGCTGCAGAAAGCCGGCCTCATCGACTATCGCCGGGGAAAGATGCAAGTTCGCGATCGTCCCGGCCTCGAAAAGGCGTCGTGCGAGTGCTACGGCGTCATCAAGGAGCGCTTCGCCGCCTTCCTGAAGCCGCCCGTCTACGCGGTTCAGGAACACACGCACGGGCGGAAATAGCACAGGCCACGCCGCGTTCAGCCTGTCCGTCTGTGGCTTGCACCACAAAGCAAAAAGTTATACGCGTAGCGAATCGCAGGCGGGCCGCGCGGCGCGATCTTGACCTTATTTGGCCGTTTGTTGGGGTTCCCGCGCGCCGGGGTTACGAACTTCCTTCGGACCAGACATGGACAAAAAACGAACAGCTGTTACGCGTGGCAACCGGTTGCTGGGCGCAATCCCGCCGGCTAGCCGCGAGCGGCTCGCACCCTATTTTGAGCAAATCGAAGTCAAGCTTGGCCACGTCGTGTGCGAGGCGGGCGGCGTCCTCAATCACGCCTATTTCCCCAATGGCGCCGTCCTCTCATTGTTGACGGTTCTGGAGAACGGGTCGGCGATCGAGACCGCGAACATCGGGCGGGAAGGCGCTTTCGGTCTATTCGCGGCCATGTATAGCCGCACTTCCTTCAATCGAAGTCTTGTGCAACTGCAGGGCGGTCTGATTCGCGTCCCGATCAAGGCATTGCAATCGGAATTCGAGCGCAGCCAGCACGTTCGCAATCTCTTCGTCAGCTATTCCGAGACGCAGCTCACTCAGATTCAGCAGACGGTCGCGTGCAATTCCATGCACACGACGCAAGAGAGGATTTGCCGGTGGCTCCTCATGATGCATGACCGGGCGGACGGCGAAGACTTGGCATACACGCATGAGTTTTTGGCGGAGATGATGGGCGTCGGTCGCAAGTCGGTGACGCTTGCCGCGCAGACGCTGCAGAGGGCCGGCCTCATAGGCTATCGCCGGGGGAAAATGCAAGTTCTCGATCGTCCCGGCCTTGAAAAGGCGTCATGCGAGTGCTACGCCATCGTCAAGGAGCGCTTCGACGCCTTCCTGACGCCGCCTCCGCATGCGGTTCAGGACGATACGCACGGGCGGTTATAACACAGGCCACGGCGCGTTCATTCGCTGAGACGGCGCGGCCCGGCGCCTTGATGAATTGTGATTTTTCCAGTTTCATGTAGAGACCGGGCATCAAAGAGGCTAGCCGGCTATATCGCCGCCGAGGCCGCGATATTTTTGCGCTTGGGACGCCGTATCTCGATGAGCGGCCTGGACCGTCCCATGCCAGGCGGCTAAACCCTTCCCACCTTAAGGTTACCGGCGGAAAGACTAAAGCTCCATGGCGCGGCAATTCGTTTATCACATGCAAGGTCTCGGCAAGACCTACCCAGGCGGGAAAAAGGTCCTGGAAAATATTAATCTTTCATTTTATCCCGACGCGAAAATTGGCGTGCTGGGCGTCAATGGGGCGGGCAAATCGACGCTGTTGCGGATCATGGCCGGGATCGACAAGGAGTTTACGGGCGAGGGTTTCGTCGCCGAAGGCGCCCGCGTCGGCTATCTGCCGCAGGAGCCGCGGCTCGACGAAAATCTCGATGTGCGCGGCAACGTGACTCAGGGCGTCGCGGGGAAACAGGCGATCCTCGATCGCTACAATGAGCTCGCGATGAACTATTCCGACCTAACCGCCGATGAAATGACCAAATTGCAGGACGAGATCGAGGCTGCAGGCCTTTGGGACCTCGACGCGCGGATCGATCAGGCAATGGACACGCTCGGCTGCCCGCCCGGCGATTCGGCGGCCGGAATACTTTCCGGCGGCGAGAGGCGCCGCGTCGCGCTCTGCAAGCTGCTTCTCGAACAGCCGGAGCTTTTGCTCCTCGACGAGCCGACCAACCATCTCGACGCGGAGACGGTCAACTGGCTTGAGGGCCACCTGCGCGTCTATCCCGGCGCGATCCTGATCGTCACCCACGACCGCTATTTTCTCGACAACGTAACGGGGTGGATTCTCGAACTCGATCGCGGCCGCGGCATTCCTTACGAAGGCAATTATTCCGCCTGGTTGAAACAAAAGCAGAAACGTCTTGCCCAGGAAGGCCGCGAGGAGGAGGCGCGCCGGCGCCAGCTCGAAGCCGAGGCCGAATGGATCGCGGCGACCCCCAAGGCGCGCCAGGCCAAATCCAAGGCCCGTATCCAGCGCTACGACGATCTCGTCGCCAAGCAGAACGACAAGGCGGCGGCGGCGGCGCAGATCGTCATTCCGGCCGCCGGGCGGCTCGGCAACAATGTCATCGAATTTTCGCATCTCTCGAAGGGTTTCGGCGACAATCTGCTCATCGACGATCTCTCGTTCAAATTGCCGCCCGGCGGCATCGTCGGCGTGATCGGCCCGAACGGCGCCGGAAAAACCACGCTCTTCCGGATGATCATTGGCCAGGAAAAGCCGGATTCCGGCGGAATCGAAATCGGCTTATCGGTACATCTCGGCTATGTCGATCAATCGCGCGACGCGCTCGACGGCAAGAAGACCGTGTGGGAAGAAATCTCCGGCGGCGATGACGTCATCGCGCTCGGCAAGCGCGAGGTCAATTCGCGCGCCTATACGGGCGCCTTCAATTTCAAGGGCGCGGATCAGCAGAAGAAAGTTGGGCAATTGTCGGGCGGCGAGCGCAACCGCGTGCATCTCGCCAAAATGCTGAAATTGGGCGCCAACGTTCTTCTGCTCGACGAGCCGACCAACGATCTCGACGTCGACACCCTTCGCGCTCTCGAAGAGGCCCTCCAAGATTTCGCGGGCTGCGCGGTCATCATCTCGCACGACCGCTTCTTCTTGGATCGGATCGCGACGCATATGCTCGCCTTCGAAGGCGACAGCCATGTCGAATGGTTCGAAGGCAATTTTGCCGATTACGAGGAAGACAAGAAACGCCGCTTAGGGCAGGACAGCGTCATCCCGCACCGGCTGAAATATAAACAGTTTTCGCGGTAAGGCACGAGGCTAAAGGCGGCTTTTCATCAGGCCGTCTCCAGCCGCGCCAATTCCGTCTCGAACGCGAAGCGCAATTGGGCGGCTTCGTCCTCGGGCAGCCAAAGCGTCATCTGCGGGAAAATGGTGCGATACAGCGAAACCCGCGTCGGCTCCCAGGGCGACGTTTGCGCCGCTCGCGCCTCGGCAAGAATTTTGTGCAGTCGCGCGCGCACCTTGTCGGCATTGGGACGATAGGCGGGAGTTGCCTCCGCGCCAAACAGGTCGGACTGTGATTCCCTTACGAACAGGTCCGGTTTTCTGCCGCGAGCCATGGGTTCCCTGCGCTCGGAGAGACGAATCTTGCGCATAACGCACCGATGCACCGGTCGGCGCGAGCTTTGCGAGGAGTTATCCCCGATCGGGAAAAGCGGCCCGGTATGCCTCGTCGATTCTCGCCATCTGCTCGATGGTGAAGGCGAGGCTATCGGCGATAGCGGACACATGATTGATTTCGTCAAGCGATAGCGTTCGGCCTTTGCGCGACTTCAGATATTTGTCGAGCACCTGATAGCCGCCGACGTGGAAATCCCACACGGCCTGCGGCACCGGCTTGAAGAACTGTCTTTTGTTGATCCAGATCGTCTGTTCCTCTGGCGAATAGCGCACGGCCTCAACGGTGTGGCCGCCCTTCACGGGATAGGCGGCCAATCCGCGTTGCGGCAGCTCCGCAAACAAGTGTGCCTGAACCAGCGCCCAGCCAAGGCCCGACAAAGTTTCGAAATCGTTCGCCGACTCCGGAAACGGCACGCGCGGAAAATCGATGCGCAGGAATTCGGCGTAACGCGTGCGGTAAGCCGGCGCGTGCAAGACAGCGTAGATGTAGCCGAAGATTTCTTCCGGCGAGAAATGGTGCTCGTATCTCTCGTCGAGCCAATTGCGAAAGGAATATGCAAAGTTTTCGATACGGGATTTGCCCGCGAAAGAATTATTGTCGCCGGAAGGATTGGATATCGTGCTGCGCTGGCCGGGCTCCGGTGGGTAGAGGTAGAGGGGGAAAATGTAGCTAATGGGCACCTCGAAAAATAT
>QHBR01000261.1 GCA_003244015.1 Hyphomicrobiales bacterium
GGGTATTTTTCGAGATGCCCACCAAGCCTCTCACATCGCGCGCGGGCGGCGAAGATCGAGGGTCAGCGGGAAATCGGCCGAACGCTCTTCGGGCGGCACGACGAAAACGCCCGGTGTATGGCCGTGGTCCTGGAAACGCGCCAGGCGGCGCGCTTCCGCCTCAAAACTGTTGACCGGAAAGGTCTCGTAGTGACGGCCGCCGGGGTGCGCGACATGATAGACGCAGCCGCCCTGCGCGCGGCCGTTCCAGCCATCGACGATATCGAAGGTCAAGGGGGCATGGACAGGAATTGTGGGATGCAAGCCGTTGGGTTGCCGCCAAGCCTTGAAGCGCACGCCGGCAACCGCTTCGCCAAAAGTCCCGGTTGCGCTCAGAGGGACGCGGCGCCCATTGCAGGCGACAATGTGGCGGCCTTGCACAAGTCCGCTGGCCTTAATCTGCAAACGCTCCGCCGAGGAATCGACATAGCGCACGGTTGCGCCTGAAGCACCCTGCTCGCCCATCACTTGCCAGGGTTCGAGCGCCTGGCGCACTCCGAGCTTGACGCCGCCATGCTCGACGGCGCCGAAGAACGGGAAACGGAACTCATACTGCGCCGCGAACCAGGCGGGATCGAACGGATAGCCCGCCCGCCCGAGATCGGCGAGGACGCCCAAAAAATCCTCCCAGACGAAATGCGGCAGCATGAAACGATCGTGCAGCGCCGTGCCCCAACGCACGAGATCGCCGTTCAACGGTTGTTGCCAAAACCAGGCGACGAGCGCCCGCAGCAACAATTGCTGCGCGAGGCTCATCCGCGCGTCCGGCGGCATTTCGAAGGCCCGGAATTCGACCAATCCGAGCCGCCCCGAGGAACTATCTGGCGAATAAAGCTTGTCGATGCAGATCTCCGCGCGATGCGTGTTGCCTGTAACATCGACGAGCAGGTTGCGGAACAAGCGGTCGGCGAGCCACGGCGGCGCCGGTTCGCCCGCGCGGGGCGTGTTGGCAAGCGCGATTTCAAGCTCGTAAAGCTGATCGTGCCGGGCCTCGTCGACGCGCGGCGCCTGGCTCGTCGGGCCGATGAAGAGCCCCGAGAAGAGATAGGAAAGCGAAGGATGGCGCTGCCAATAGAGGATCAGGCTTTTGAGCAAGTCGGGCCGCCGGAGCACCGCCGAGTCGGCGGGCGTGGGTCCGCCCAACACGACATGATTGCCGCCGCCGGTGCCGGTGTGGCGTCCATCGGTCATGAATTTGTCGGCGCCAAGCCGCACCTGGCGGGCGTCCTCGTATAGGCCATTGATTGTGTCGACAAGCGCGCGCCAGTCTGCCGAGGGATGCACATTGACTTCTATGACGCCAGGATCGGGCGTGACCCTGATGACGTTGACGCGCGGATCGGCGGGCGGCGGATAGCCTTCGATATGCACCGGCAGGCCTGCCGCCCCGGCGCTCGCTTCGACCGCCGCGAGAAGCTCGAGGTAGTCCTCCAACGTCTTGACTGGGGGCATGAAGACGCAAAGGACGCCGTCGCGCGGTTCGACCGACAGCGCCGTGCGCACCGCGCCCTCGATCGCCTCCTGCTCGATGCGTTCCTGCCGTGCGCCGGCCGTCGCCGCCGCCACGCGCTCAAAATGCTGGGCGATCTCCTCGCGGTCCGGCAAGGCTCCGCGTGCGTCCAGCGGGTCCCGCTCGACGATAACCGGAAAGGCCGATTTCGGAACAAATGGCAGCGACGGCAAGGGTAACCGGTAGCCCACTGGCGAATCGCCAGGGACAAGAAAAAGCTTGCCGCGCCGCAACGACCATTTTTCGCTTTGCCATCGCGCAAGCGCCGCGGCGCCCGGCGGGCCAGCTTGCGCGTTCCAGCGCTGAAGCGGCAGGACATAGCCGGCCGGTTTGGTGAGTCCCCGCGCAAAAGTGCGGATCATCCGGCTGCGCTCCTCCGGATCCTCGATTTTCGGATCGAGAGGATCGGTATTTCCCGGCAGATTGGCTTCTTTTATGAGCCAAGTCGCGGGGTCTTCATAGGCGGGCAAGATACATCCGGACTCAATGCCGAGCCGCTCCGCTATGCCGGTGGCAAGAATTAAGGCTTCCGCCGTTTGTTTCTCGACGAGTGCCACACTGACTCCGGACGATGTCTCGGGTCCGGCTGGCGCGATCAGGGCAACGTCCGCGACGAAGGCGGAATTGTTCCACATAGGACTGCCGTCCTTGCGCCAATAGAGCGCGAAGCTCCAGCGCGGCTGACTCTCGCCCGGATACCATTTGCCTTGGCCATAGTGCAGCAAGCCGCCCGGCGCGAAACGCGCCTGCAAGCGGCGGATCAATTTGTCGGCAAACGAGCGTTTCGCCGGTCCGACGGCGGCGGTGTTCCATTCCTCCGATTCGAAATCGTCGATCGAGACGAAAGTCGGTTCGCCGCCCATCGTCAGGCGGACGTCGTCGCGGACGAGATCGGCATCGATCTTCTCGCCAAGCGCGTCGAGCTTCGCCCAGGCGGACTCCGAAAAAGGCAGAGTGATCCGGGGCGCCTCGCCAACGCGGGTAACCCGCATATCGAAATGAAAATCGACATTGGCTGGCTCGACCATCCCCGAAATTGGCGTCGCAGCGCGATAATGCGGCGTCGCGGCAACCGGCAAATGCCCCTCGCCGCAGAACATTCCCGAGGTCGCGTCCATCCCGATCCAGCCGGCGCCGGGCAGATAAACCCGGCCCAAGCATGCAGATCGGTAAAATCCTTTTGGGTGCCTTTCGGCCCGTCCACCGGCTCGATGTCGGCGCGTAATTGAATGAGATAGCCCGAGACGAAGCGCGCGGCTAAGCCGAGATGGCGCAGGATCTGGACGAGGACCCAGGCCGAATCGCGGCATGACCCCGACCCAAGCTCCAGGGTTTCCTCCGGCGTCTGGACGCCTGGCTCCATCCGGATCAAATAGCGGATCGATTTCCGCAACGCGGTATTGAGATCGACGAGAAAATCAACGACGCGGATCGGGCCTTTGGGCAAATCCGCGATATAGGCCGCAAGGCGCGGGCCGGGCGGTTCGGCATCGAGATAGGGCGCTCTGCCCTCAATTCGGGTTCATAAGCAAAGGGAAATTGCTCGGCATAGGGCTCGATGAAAAAGTCGAACGGGTTGACGACCGCAAGTTCGGCGGTCAGATCGACCTCGATCTTGAATTCCGTCACTTTCTCCGGAAAGACGAACCGCGCTTGCCAATTGCCATGCGGGTCCTGCTGCCAGTTCACGAAGTGCTCCGCCGGCGTCACCTTCAGCGAATAGGCGGGGATTTTGGTGCGGCAGTGCGGCGCCGGGCGCAGCCTGATAGTCTGCGGCTTAAGCACGACCGGCCGGTCGTATTTATAGTGGGTGATGTGATGGATGGTGGCGGAAATGGGCACGTTCGATGGTCCGAGCGCCGGAGCGGGCCGGCCAGTATTAATGCTGCGCCGCAAAACTGCAAGCCGCCAGTGAGCCGCATTGCGAGCTATCAATCGATGGTCCGTGCCAGGCGGGTCAGGCCGCGACGCCGATCGCCGCCGCTGCGAAAGACTGGCCATCCGAAGCCTAACCCGTCGACCATATCTCACAGCGGAGCGGCGCCGGTAGACCGGGACATTACGCAGATCCAATCGTCGTAAACTCGCCGTGGACGATGTACGATCTACGTGAGCCAGAGCCGGGTCAGCCTATTGTTTTGGCCTCCTCCTCCGCGGCTGGATATATAAGCGTCCCGCCTCGCAGCGATCGCACGCCAGGCGTGAGCTTCGCGGGGTCGATCTTGTTGTGCCCCATGATGTGCGCCACCGGGACTCCTTCCGCCAACAGGTAGTCGGCGATGATCCGGCGGTGGCAGCGCCACCACACAGCTTCAGCACACATAATGGCGCAGCAATTGTCGTGGGCGAGCGCTCGCAGTTCGTCCAATCCGATCCGGAACGCGTCAGTTGCCGCATAATCGGCGTAGTTTCGAAAAGCCGCGACCCGCCAGAGCGTATTGGGCGATGGCATCGCTCCCTTTGTCCGGTGGCGCAGACCGCCAAGGGCGGGCAGATGACGGTACGTGATCCCAGCATCAACGAGCACTTCCGGGAGAGCATCGGCGTTGAACTGCGGATTCGTTCGTGAGCGTGGGACAGAGCGTACATCGATGAGCAGATCGACCGCGGCCTGCCTGAGCAAAGCCACAAATTCGGCGATCGTGCGCGTCGAATGGCCTATCGTGAAGACTGTCGGCATCGCCTGGGACTGTCGGACACAGGTTTTTTGCGACCAATTACATCAAGTCAATCATACGAACGCGAGAACGAGGATCTGAGCAAGGACAATCAAGCCTCTTTCAGGAATGGCACAGGCGCAGGTGGAGGTGGCGCTATTCATCCTCGTCGTTCTCTGCGGCCTCTGCTTCATCGAACATTGTAATTCGGTCGTCATCCATGCCGAATTTTGGTGCTGCCCGTTCGGTGGCTGTTGGCGCCGGAAGCTCGGAGGCGCTGAAACAAGGGCCGGAAACGACGCGGTCGAGTAGGCTGGCCAATTCGGGCTCCAACGCGACCGTGGCTTCGATGACCCACAAGAGTTCCAGGAATTCGTCGGTCATTCTCGGTGTCCAATGTTCCGGGCGAATGTCGTCGAGCGGCGACGATTTTTTTCCGCCCCTCCGCTTCATCCGGTAGCCGAGCCAAGAGTCGATGATTTGGAGGCCTGATACCGAATAGGCCCAAACCTCCGAGTTGACAGGAGAGAACAGGCCATCTCCGACGCGAAGATTTCGGTCTGCTTCGATGTAGGCGAAGTCCTCTGGGTACGCCGACGGAGCGTCCGATACAGCGCGCAAGCATCGGGCCGCGCCCTGCGGGACCTCGTCGCTTCTTCCGGCGCCGCGCATCCGCTCGGCGTATGTATGAAGCCAAATCAGCCGCTTTCCTTGCTGGACGGCTTCAAAGAAAAGGCCGGCGGATTTCGTTATGGGCACTCGTGGTCCGGGCGTTTCAAGTTCTTCCCAGTACCGGCGAACATAGGACGAGTTGCAGAGAACCGAATATGAATAAGCTGCAATATCATCTGGCACCACAGAGCGAGCAAAAATACCCGACAAGTGATCCAGCAAGCCAGCGGTTAGATTCGAAACGGTACCTTCGGAATTGCGCCATAGGGGAATTGTGTCCCTCCCTCCGTAAGAGCCTCGGAAGTGATGACGGTCAGGTACGTAAGCAGAAACGAAAAAACTCGGGCCATTCCCGATCGGTTTGGTAAGCAGTGTTGACAAGAAGATTTGGCGATCTGACTCGCAGAATATCAGCGATTTTTTATATAATCACCAACACGCATATCTCGAAAAGCGTACTGTGGGTCTAAAGACCGAAAGCCGTAACGAACAATAGCAGGCATCGGTGTCTCCGAAGTGACCTCCGATATTGGTCCGGTAAATCCGTCGAAGTTCCCTCGCAGACGCGTGGAGGTGGTCCGGTCTCTTGTATTCTTAAAGAGTTGTGGTCTCTCCGTTAGAGAACTACGAGCAAGCGTATTCCAACGTTCTCGCAATACACCTGGAGTTTCGGCATTCGGCCAGCTTCGCTTGTATTCTGATCCGGTGTGCTGCCACGGAAAGATTTGAGGCAGTTCAGGCCAGTCGAAATAGGCGCCGCGACCCTGAGGCAAGAACGTTGCCTGCCACCTGTCGGAGCACTCCTGCCAGAGTAAGTCGGTGAAGGCCGAGATTCGGCCCAAGGCGGTAAGCTTTTCGCTGCGCGTGCCTTCGATCGTGGTGTACCAGACGCTTGCAGGACGATTCATGTGAGCCGGTCTGCCGCAAACGCCGATCGCGACCGCGATCGGATTGATGAAAGTGACGATGCCACCGCCTTTTTGCTGCTCGAATAGCCGCCACTGCGCCCAACTCCAGAAATAGACATAATCGTTGTAGATGTTCTTGAGGTGCAAGCTCGCGCCACTTTGCCGGGCCGGCTCAAGGAACGCGTCGAAAATCGGCTTTTCCTTCTTCGTTTCTTGAGAAATGTCCTGGCCGAGATCGCCGTAGCGAACCCACCCGCCTTTTTTCTTGGTGGCGATGTCCTTCCTCGATCTGCTGACGGTCGTATGGAGGATTTCCCATGCAGACGAGGATGTTGCCGGATCGTTTGATGCGCCTCGCGGCTTCGTGCTCCTCGGTGAGCTTCTTGTGCGTAAGCGTCAATCCGCCTGGCGGCGTGGTGAAAGGGCTTTCCAGGCGAGGTAAACTTTAAGTCGACCGTCTGGAAGCGTTCCTTTAGCACCTTCGATGATCTGTGCTAGCCGGAGATGCGCAACGGCGTAAGGACCGACGAGTATCTCAAAGCCGTACATATTGGCTGCGATTTGACTGGCGCGCGCGCCGACCGCTCCCTCGCCGGACTTTTGCGCACAAGCTCCAGGGCATCTCGAAAAATACCCC
>QHBR01000256.1 GCA_003244015.1 Hyphomicrobiales bacterium
CGAATATTTTTCGAGGTGCCCCGTAAATTGGTCAGTTCTTGAGGGCGCCGTGCCGCCGCCGATGACCCCGCCGCAAAAAAGGCCGCCCGCGCCTTTCCCGCTGACCGTCGTCACCGGTTTTCTTGGGGCCGGCAAGACGAGTCTCTTGAACGCCCTGCTGCGCGATCCGGCGCTCGGCGGCACTTTGGTCATCGTCAACGAATTCGGCGAAATCGGCCTCGATCATCTTCTCGTCGAGCGGCTGGACGGCGACATGCTGGTGATGACGTCGGGCTGTTTGTGCTGCTCGATTCGCGGCGATCTCATTGCGACCTTGGAAGATATTTTACGCCGGCGCGACAATGGCCGGATCGCGCCATTTCAAAGGGTCATGATCGAAACGACTGGCCTTGCCGACCCGGCGCCGGTTCTGCACACGATCATGGCGCATCCCTATCTCATGCTGCGGTTCCGTGTCGACGGCGTCGTCACCTTGGTCGATGCGGTAAACGGAACCGCGACCCTCGACGCGCATGAGGAGGCGGTGAAGCAGGCGGCCATGGCCGACCGGCTCGTCCTTAGCAAGACCGATCTTCTGACGGCGGGCAGCGGTGCCCTGCGGGATCTTCGTGCGCGCCTGAAAAGGCTTAATCCGGGCGCGGTTTTGCTCGACGCCGCGAAAGGCGAAGCTACAGCCAGGGCGCTTCTCGATGCCGGGATCTACGATCCGGATCGAAAAATTCCCGATGTGCGGCGCTGGTTGAACGCGGAAGCTTTTGCAGCGCGCGGAGCGGACGACCATTCCGCCCATGTCTCCCGCCACCCTCATGGAGACGGCAGCCACGGCGAAGGCGAAAAACACTACGTCAACCGGCACGACGCCCGCATTCGCGCCTTCTGCATGCGCCACGAGGCGCCGCTGGCGCCGGCCGCTCTCGATCTCTTCCTCGAATTGCTGCGCAGGGCGCACGGGCCCAGGCTCTTGCGCATCAAGGGTATAGTGGCGCTCGGCGACGATCCCTCGCGGCCGGTCGTCATTCAGGGCGTCCAGCATGTGTTTCACCCGCCGCTGCGGCTTCCGGCCTGGCCTGACGCCGATCACGGCACCCGCATGGTTTTTATTTTGCGCGACATGGAACCGTCTTTCGTCGAAGCCTTGTGGCTGACGCTGACTGGGCTCGTCGAGCCCGGCGGCGCGGCACTGGCCGTCAATCCCCTCGCTCCGCCCAAAGACGGTTTCTTCGCTTGAAATCGCGCTTCCAGTGGATATTTATTGAGGAACCAGGAACGACGTAAGAAAAGGCGTGGCACTGCGCCAGCGGCTCGACAAATGGCTGTGGTTCGCGCGTGTGGCGAGAACCCGGGGTCTTGCCGCCCGGCTCGTCGTCGACGGTCATGTGCGCCTCAATGCGCGGCGGATCGAAACCCCGGCTAAAGGCGTCGGACCCGGCGATGTCCTGACGATCGCGCTGGAGCGGCAGGTGCGGGTACTTAAGGTCGTGGCTCCCGGCGCGCGCCGGGGCGGCTTTTCCGAAGCGTCTCGCTTGTTCGAGGAATTGTCGGACCCGGGGATTTGCCCCCCGGCCGGCCCTGCCAATGGGCCTATTTAAAAGCTTGAGCATTCCCCGGACAGCGCCGCGGAAGCATCCGGGGTTCTTGCAAAAATCTTGCAATATTCCTTGGACTATTTGGACCAACAGCGCTAAAGTAAACTATCCACATGGAATAGATCGAGTGCCGCACTAGGGGCGTCGTCAACGTGCGGCTCGGGCGAAGGCGCGTTTTTGGAAAGTTTTGCAAAGACTGTGATACCATGGAGTTCCGGTCCATGGCGCCGTTCTCGGCTTCGCGCTATGTCAAAGCGATAGCAAGTCGAAAGGTGGACCGGCAGTTATTCTCCTTGCCCCTTGCCCCTTGCCCCCCTTGCCCCTTGCCCCTTGGCCTTGGGCCGTTGATTGGCCGCGCTGGCGATGCGGCGGTTGCCCGCGAAGGAAATTGATCATGACCTATGTCGTCGTCGAAAACTGCATCAAGTGCAAATACATGGATTGCGTCGAAGTCTGCCCCGTGGATTGCTTCTACGAGGGCGAGAATATGCTTGTGATCCATCCGGATGAATGCATCGACTGCGGCGTTTGCGAGCCCGAGTGCCCGGCCGAGGCGATCAAGCCGGATACCGAAACGGGGCTCGAAAAATGGCTTAAGCTTAACCTCGACATGGCGCGGTCTTGGCCGAATATCACGATTAAGCGCGATGCCCCTCCGGATGCCAAGACATTCGACGGCACGCCCGGCAAGCTAGAGGCTTATTTTTCCTCAAATCCAGGCCAAGGAGACTAACGCCACGGTTCGGTGCGGCCGGTTGCTGCGATCGCGTAAAAATCCGGCGCACAGGCGGAAAACCGGGGTTGAAGCTGCCCGCGAGCGGTATATCTTTTGATCTTCGCTCCTTTTTGTGCCACACTGTTTCTTAGCGGCCGTCAGATGGGGGAATTTGCGGTCTGCTGTCGTCCGTGTCTTGGAGGCTTTAAGGGCGCCGGGACATGAGTTCCCTGATGGCGCGGCCGTAAATATCTCGGTGCGTCAATCCGGCCAAGTCATGGACGGACGATCTTCGTTGAGGAGCATCCCGCGTCGCGCCTCTCCAGGGCCGAAATTCAAAGTTTCCGAACGGCTGGGGTTTGTCCGCCGTCGAGAACCCTCTCGTCTCCAAAGCGGGACAGGAAAAAGGAGCGCGCTTGGTATGGCGTCTGTCAAGAAGCCCATGAAATCGTCCAAGACAAAACAGGCGAAACGGCCGGGAACCCCCAAGGCAAGAGCGGCGAAACAATCCGCCGTGCTCAAAGCCAAGCGGGCCGCCGCCGCGCGGGCGCTTGCTTCCAAGAAGCTAGTCGCCAACAAGTCCTCGCGCAGAACGAAAACAAAAACGGCGGGAGTGACCCGCCGCGCGAATAGCCCGGTCGCGACAAAGCCGGTGGCCAGGAAAAAGGCTTTGGCGGCACGCGCCGCGCCGCGCGCGAGCAACACGATCCGCGCCGCAAAGAAGGGCGCGACTCGGAGCGCCAAGCCGGTGCTCGCCCGCGCTACCGGCGCGAAACGCGGCGCGTCCGTACGCGCGAACGCAAAATCGGTCTCGGGCAAGACCGCAAGTCCTGCCTCCGTCAATAAACCGGCACGGGGAAAGCCGGCGGCCTCGCCGAAAAAAACACCGGCTATCGAGGTTTCGCGCCGCGTTCCCGCCAAACCGGCGGCGACCGTGCGCACGGCCGTCGAGTCCCCTACTCGCGCCGCGCAAAACACGGCCGCGAGCAAGTCGGCCGCGGCGGCGATTCTCGCTCTCAAGCGAAACGCCGCGAGGCTTTCCGAGGCGCGCAAGCAAGCAGCCTCGCCACCTGCAAGCAGACCGGCCGGACACTCTTCGAAGCTGGATTTGGACTCAAAAGAGTGGCTGCCGGCGATCAAGAAATCCGAGCAGGAAATATCCACCGCATCTGCTTTGGGCCCAACGGACGCCATTGACGCGCGCGTCCCGCCGAAGGGTGGGGCGGCTGGCGTCCCATCGCAAGCCGCCGCCAAGGGGTCAGGCAAGCCTTTTGCCGCGAAGACGCTGGGCTCGCAGAGGCCGCCAAGCATGGAGGGCAGGCCAGGCGCGCGGGCGCCGGCGCGCCTCGACGCCGCCCAAACGAACATGGCGGATGCAAAGCCTAGCGGGAAATCGGTCTCCCCCACGCACAAGCCGGCCAAGACCGCGGCCGCTCAGCGGCAAATGTTCAAGCCGCATGAGTATGTGGTCTATCCGGCGCACGGCGTCGGCCAGATCGTCGCCATCGAGGAACAAGAAGTCGCTGGCTTCAAACTCGAGCTTTTCGTGGTCAGATTCGTCAGGGACAAGATGATCCTCAAGGTGCCAACACCGAAGGCCGCCAGCGTCGGAATGCGCAGGCTCGCCGATGCTCCCGCCCTTAAGGTAGCCCTGGACACTTTGACGGGCCGGGCCCGCGTCAAGCGGACGATGTGGTCGCGCCGGGCGCAAGAGTATGAAGCCAAGATCAACTCCGGCGATTTAAAGGCGATCGCCGAAGTGGTGCGCGATCTCTACCGCTCCGATACGCAGCCCGAGCAATCCTACTCCGAACGGCAGCTCTACGAGACCGCGCTCGATCGCATGGCGCGCGAAATCCTTGTCGTGCAAAAGCTGACCGAGACGGAGTCGTTGAAAGTGATCGAGACGCAACTGCAAAAAGGCCCGCGCCGCGGCAAGACCGAAGAAAGCGAGGCCGAGGAAGCCGAAATCGAGCAAGCGGCCTGAACGTCCTTTCGCCAAGGATGAAAGCCCGGCGGCTAAAGCGGAAAATGAATTCGTCGAGGGAGCAATCAAGATGCCGGCGCTGGGATACCGCACTGGCGAGTGCCGATCCGCCACCGTTGCAAAGAGCGAACATTTTGGAGGGATGATGACGCCATCATAGAAGTAGGAGCGCCGTGACCGATACCATAACGCCCGCCAATATATTCAATCTTGGACTTGGATTCTGGGCGTC
The DNA here is from genome assembly GCA_003244015.1 of Hyphomicrobiales bacterium. Lineage (GTDB taxonomy): Bacteria > Pseudomonadota > Alphaproteobacteria > Rhizobiales > Beijerinckiaceae > Methylocapsa. The sequence goes on from QHBR01000256.1 coordinate 4,521, forward strand.
GAAGACGCTGTTGAGCGCGGTGGAGCTTGACTTGTTCACCGAGCTTGCCAAGGGCCCGGCCTATCTTGCCGATTTGTCGCAACGGCTCGGGTTGCACGAGCGTTCGGCGCGCGATTTCCTCGACGCGCTCGTCGCGCTGAAATTGCTCGACCGCGAGGAGGGACGTTATAGAAACACGGCCGAGACCGATCGTTTTCTCGACCGGGCCAAACCAAGCTACGCCGGCGGCCTTCTCGAAATGGCCAATTCCAGGCTTTACGAGTCCTGGGGCTCGTTAACCGAGGCGCTCAAGACCGGCCGGAACCAGAATGAGGCCAAGGAGTCGGGCGATGTTTTCGCCGCGCTTTATGCCGATCCGGACCGTTTGCGCGGGTTCCTCGCCGCGATGAGCGGAGCAAGCCTCGGCGCGGCCCAGGCGATCGCCGCGAAATTCCCATGGAAAGATTATAAAATCTTTGCCGACATCGGCACGGCACAGGGCATCGTGCCAGTTACCATTGCCCGCGCGCATAACCATCTTTCGGGCACCGGATACGACCTGCCCGAAGTCAAGCCGGTCATTGAGGAATTCATAGCCCAGCATGGAATGCAGGCGCGGCTGAAATTTCTTAGCGGAAACTTCTTCACGGACCCCCTGCCCACGGCCGATGTCCTCATCATGGGCCACATTCTGCACGACTGGGATTTGGCGCAGAAACGCATGTTGCTGGAAAAGGCCCATGCCGCGCTTCTCAAGGGCGGCGCGCTCATTGTCTATGAGCTGATCATCGATGACGAGCGGCGGGAGTACGCCTTCGGTCTATTGAGTAGCCTGAACATGCTGATCGAGACGACGGGCGGCTTCGATTTTACGGGAGCCGACTGCCAGGCCTGGATGCGCGAGGCCGGGTTCTCGCAAACCCGCGTCGAGCCGCTCACGGGTGCGGATTCGATGGTCGTCGCGATCAAATAGGGCCGGAGTGCATTGAGCGGCGGACGATTCACCGTCCAACATGCAACCCGCGTCCGTAGCCGAAGATGGGCTGGCTGGGAAGCAACGTATAGGTTCCAAATTGGGCCTTATGCGACAGTGCCCAAAATTGCATGGCTAAGTAATACCCGCGATATAATGGCGAATACGCTCATCCCCGACAATCCGTGTCAGCACTTAAAGAGCGTCCATCCAGTCCATTTCTGCATCCATCCCATCGCGATCGCAAAAGTTACGACGCACACAACTATCACAAAAATAATCACGATGATCGCCCAGCGGCCTGCCCATTTGTTGTTCTCTCGACGATGCTCCCATCCCTCCAAAGGAAATGCTAGACTGAAATAATCCTCAAAAGATTTTATGTATTCCCGCATTGAATTTATTCTGATTGTAATATTCAGAACCATCATTACGCCAAACGCAGAGAGCAACACAGGAATCCACAGGGGCACCTCGAAAAATAT
>QHBR01000259.1:0-2781 GCA_003244015.1 Hyphomicrobiales bacterium
TTCCCGGTTTCGGCTGGATCGCCCGGACCGTTTGACAGGAAAACTCCGTCGGGCCGCATCGCCAGAATCGAGTCCGCGGGCGTCTGCGCCGGCACGACGGTGACCGCGCAGCCGGATCGCTGCGGCCGTCTGAGGGCCTTCGCAATCCGGCCGCATCTTCCTTCTGCGTCAACAGGTTCCGCCACGGCGGAGCGGCGTCTCGTGGGAGACGGGGATTTGGGCGAGATCGCAACTTTTCTTGCCGGCGGCCTTCGGGGCATTTTTGGGGCCATCATGCACGGCGCGGGTTAGCTTGACCGCCTGGTCTCCAAATCCCGGCATGTGGCGACCTTGGTGTCGACCACGGATATTAGCGAGTGCTCCTCGGTGAGACTTTTGCCGCAACCTGATGTGTAGTGACGGCGGTGAAGGAAGGCTCTGGCGAACGTCAACAAGCGCATGCGCGTTGACGCGAGCCATCGGCTTGCTGGCCGCCGTCCTTGCGCACCAGGCGGTAAAGCCATCGCTCCAGTCCTCCGGTAAGGCGGAAATACGCTCGGTCGATGGTGAGAATGAGCGCATTGTCGAGGACGCCAGCGTAAAACCAGTCCGGCAGGATCAGCTCCAATCCTTGCGGTTGAGTTCTTGGCGCCGAGAGCTGCCCAAGCCTGTAAGTCGTCGAGCGCATAGACGACGCGGCCGCCGATCTTGCGATATGTTTTTCGAGAGTGCGGCCTGAGAGACCGAGGAACCGCGCAGCTTCGGGGTGCGAAGATAGCTTGGCGGCAAACCGGCCAGGGAAGTCGCCATCCGCCTCGGCGTGCCATTGGTCCGCGGCCAGATCGGCGTCGTTCTTCGCAAAATACGCGACGCGACCTTGAAGAACGCGGCCGCCAATGTTGCAATCGGTGAGCGTATGGCTGAATTTATTGCCGCTCGCGGAGTAGCAGACGACAAGATCCGCGTCATTCCCAATTGGACTGACGACGAGGCGATCGCTCCGATTCCGGCCTTGCAAAATCCTTTACGTGTCTGTTTGGGACTCGAGAATGCGTTCATTGTCGGTTATTCCGGCAATCTGGGCCGTGTTCACGAGTTCGAAACCGTGCTTGACGCAGCTGATTTGCTGCGGCGCGAGAAGCAACTCGTGTTCCTCGTCATTGGCCGGGGCGTGCATGTCGATGCGTTGCGCGAACGTGTTCACGCGCAAGGTCTCGATGATTGCTTTAGGTTTATACCGGTTCAATCTCGCTCGAATCTCAAATATTCCCTGTCGCTGCCGGACGTGCATTGGTTATCGCTGCGTCCGGACTTCGAGAGTCTCATTGTTCCAAGCAAATTCTATGGGATCGCACCGCGGGCCGTCCTGTGATTTCGATCACCGCGAAGGACGGCGAAACGCCAGACTTGTCACGAACGCTTATTGTGGGGTCGTCATCGAGCCGGGTGTATCCTCCGAGCTCGCATCATCTATCATGCTGCTTCGTAACGATCGAACGATCTGCGAAGTGATGGGTAAAAACGGCCGCGCGCTGATCGATGAGCATTTCTCGGCACGGCGGGCGTTGGCAACCTGGAACGAGCTCTTCGAAAATTTATGACGCCGGATTTATTTCGTCGTGCTGGCTGACCAGGGCAATCGGGGGACGCCATTATGGGGTTATGAGGCTTGCCGGCAAGTCTGCCTTGGCCTTACGCCTCGGCCGCGGCGCGTCTTTATCCGGCGGCGCGGCGCATCGGCTTATGCGCGAGGATCGGGAGTATTGCCGGGGACCACTCTTGGGCGTATGTTCGGAGCAAGGAGACAAAACATGATCGCTCTTGTGGCTCTTTGCTTTTGCGGTCTTTCCGTGGTGGCCATCTACTATACCGTCCCGCCCAGTGGCATGAAGCCGGATTTTTACGGAATCGCGCTCTGGATCTTGTCTGGCTGTGCGCTCGTAACGTCGGCTATAATTCTCGTGGTCAGTCTGGTCGCACCACAAGCGATCCATCCAAAGTGGTTGGATCCTCGTCTTTCGCCGCCGCATTACTCCGTTTTGCGCAACTAAAGACCAATTTCGGACCGCCCGGCCGCGCATCGCCGGCACCTGTACTATCCCGAAATTGGGCCGGGAGGGCCCGGCCCAAACTCGAGGCCCAGGGAACGGTCAATCCGGTTCCGCTAGTGTTCAACGCCCGGGGCGAAGCGTCATCGACGCAACGCCGGCGGCGAGAGCAAGCCCGGTCTGCGCTTGAATTGACAAAGGCTGCAACGTGAACGAGCGGCCAAAGCCGCCGACGAGCGCGTTCGCGCCAACTCCGGCGCCGATGGTCGCCGACGCATCGACACCGGCATAGTCACCGGCGAGCGCCCCGCGCTTGGGTCCTTCGGATGGGGCAAAAACGTCCCAGGCCAAAACACCCGCGTTGGTTTCGCCGATATCGAGGCCGAATTTGCGAATCGTGCCGTAATAATGCTCCCGATGCCCTCTAGCCGAGGTAAAAAGGCAGCTCATCTCCTTGCTCGACGTGATGATAAGACCAAGGCCTGCTGAGACATTGCAGCGCAATGCGCCGATTTTCACGCCTTGCTGCGCAACCGCGGTTTGCGCGCATGCGGTCAAAACGGCGACAGATGCCGCGCAGAGAATGGCACGAATGTTCATGGGTTTTCCCTTTCGTTGAGGGTCGAATGCCAACGGGCCAACGAGCCCAGCCGGTACGGACCCTAACCACCAAATGGATTAGGGTTAAGACCTAATTAACCATGTTTTGATTCAAGGGTTTGGTCAACCGTTTTGGAGGCCAAGGCCATGAATG